>CAMAVQ010000123.1 GCA_945861755.1 Gemmatimonas phototrophica | reverse complement strand
GGCTCCGCCGGCCACCACGTACACTACCCCCCGCTCCAAGTCCAACCGATCTTGCCACAGGGGGTGGCTGCGCTCGTAGACGATAGTGTGGGAGTTGAAGACCAGATCAACCCCGTGCGCCTCCAAGACCGGGCAGAGGACGCGCAACTGCTCCACCTGGTAGTCGGCCGAGACATAGGGGGGATAGTGGAAGAAGACCACCTTCCAGGTCGCCTGGGTCCGCGCCAGGTCCGCCGCCAAAAAGCGCCACTGGGCGCTCTCGGGCTGCAACTCGGCGGTAGCAACCGGCAGCCCATCCCGATACTCAATCAACTCCGTGCAGTCCAGGGCGGTGAAATGGGTGTTGCCGTAATCGAAGGAGTAGTAATTCCTCGGCTCCGGGTACGCGACAAAATCCCGCGCCCAGGAAGCGCGCTCCTCGTGGTTGCCCAGACACAAATAGAAGGGTGTGGAATGGAGCAGGGCCTTGGCCGGCCCAAAGAAAAACTGCTCCCAGTCCTCGTAGCGTTTCCCGTGCTGCACCGCATCTCCCACCATCAACAAAAAGTCCGGCCGGTGGCGCTGGATCTGGGGAAAGAGCCGGCGGTTGATCAGATCGTCCCCGTACCCGCCGCTCTCGCTGGTCACCGCAAAGGAGAAGGGCGTGTCGGGGCGCACCGCCGTCTTGAGCGGCAACACCGCACTTTCCACTACCTCGCCCTGGGCACTGGCCGAGCGCACCTGGTAGTGATAGCACGTCTCTGGTTCCAGACCCTCCAGCACCAGGGTGTGGATGCAGGTATCGCCTGCTCCCGCGGCCTGTTGCTCGGTCTCTGGCAGCGCGACGTACCCCCGGTTGTGGGTTCGCTGGGTCTGCCAGTACCTGCCCTCGGTGGAGGCCGGACCGGAGGTCTCCCACATGATCTTCATACCCGTGGGCGTGGGCCACTGGAGGTAGGGGCCTTTGATGATACTCAGCATCGCTCAGCTCTCGATCCAGAAGGGTTGTGTGAAGGCCATGGCATTGCCCCGCCCCAGGCACTCGGCCCGCACGTACAGCGCCTGAGCCGGATCGCCCACCTCCTCCAGGCGCAGACAGTCCGCAGCCAGCGGCAGGGGGCGTCCAGGTCCATATAGGTCGAGGTGAAGGTCGCCACTGGGTTCACGCCGGGGATTCGGATTGATTCTTCGCCGTGCCGGTCGCCGGTGTCTGCGCCTCGGTGCGGTTGACCTGCTGCTCCAGGTTGGCCAGCGCCCCATCGAGCTTCGCCAGCTGTTCCCGCGCCCTCGCCAACTCGCCAACCAGGGCGCCCTCCCCCTCGCGGTCCCATTGGGCCTGCTGGCGCTCGCGCTGGGCCTCCTCCATGCCGTTCATGATCACCCCGATGAAGAGATTGAGGACCACCATGGTGCCCAGCAAGACAAAACTGACAAAATAGGCAGTAGCGGCCGAGGGCATGGCCATAGGCGAGGTACACAGCTCGGGGTAGTCGCCGTATCCGTACCGGTCACAGCCGTAGATCTGGATATTCATCAAATCTACCCATCCTTCCAGGGTCACCACCCCGACCAGCGAGAGCATGGCTTTCCCCAGGGAGCCGAAGTGCAAGGGGTCGTTTTGGCCGAACACAAAAACTCCGGCTACTGCATACACGTAAAAAAGCAGCGAGAGCAAGCCAGCCACATACACCATCGAGGGAATACTCTTGAGCAGCGCGGTCACCAGCAATTGCATCTGGGGCAGGGCCCGCACCAACCTCAGCACCCGGAGCAGCCGAAGCAGCCGCAACACCGTCACGTATTGGCTGTGGATGGGTAGGTAACACACCGTCACGATCAAAAAATCGAAGACGTTCCACGGGTCGCGAAAGTAGTTCCAGGGCCGGCGGCCGGCAGCTCCCAACTTGATCAGCATCTCGAGGGAGAAAATGCCGAGTACCAACTGATCGAGGAAAGTCAGCAGCCCGTGATGGGCAGCGGCGATCTCGGGGTCGGTTTCCACTCCCACCAACACCGCAGCAAAGAGAATCACCAGGGTAATTCCGTTCTGGAACCATCTTGCGGCGGCGATTCGTGTCAGCATATCCGATTCGATCCCTGGGTTAAACGCCTTTCACGAAGGAGAAGGCGGGTTGAGGTTCCGCAGCACCTGCAAGGAATGTGCCCCGCGCGCGCTGCCGGCACGGGCCAAGGCCTCCAGGTGAACCTTGAGCAGGCCGGCGTCCTGGGGCGTGTCCACGTCGTACCAGGGGGGCAGCAGGCCCAGCGAGTGACCGCCCAAACGCTCCAAGGTCTGGGCCAGCACCTGGCCAGTGCTCCAGTGGATGCCAGCAAACAACTCAGGGGCTGGTTGGCGCAGGCCGATCAGGTAGTACCCCCCATCGGTGCTGGGGCCGATGACCACCTCGCGGTCTGTTAGCAGCGCCAGGGCCTCGTCAATGCAGGGGACCGGCAGGCTGGGGCTGTCCGAACCCAGGGCCAACACCCGTTTCGCGCCCTGGTTAAAGGCCCAGGCGAAGAGCTGGTCCAAGCGGCCGCCCAGATCGGTCTGGGGCTGGGGGACAAAAACCACGTCCTGCCCGCCCAGCAGCGCGGCCAGCTCCTCCTGGGCGGCGGGCGGCTCGCAGGCCACCACCTTGAGCTGCGCCCCCGAGGCCCGCAGCAGGGCAACGCTGTCCAGCAGGAAGCCGCGGTACAGGGTCGCCGCCTCTTCTGGGGTGCAACAATCCAGCAGCCGCGTTTTGACCTTGCCGGGCTGCGGCGCTTTGGCGAAGAGGATGGCACAGCTGGACATGCTGTTGTCTCAAGGGACGACGGGGCTTATTTTTTGGCGTTGCGCTGAATATATAACCTCTCCTTCCACCATCCAACCCCGACTGCACACCCATGGCCAAAGTACATATCGTCCGCCACAAACCCGGCGCGGTTTTCTGCAGCACCGCCGAGGTCATCCTCATCGACGACCAGCACAACATCTCCCGCCTGGTGGAGCCCAGCGGCAACGTGGGCACCCAGTACCCCAGCGGCATCGGCTCGGAATGGTTCGGCACCATCGAAAACCTCAGTGCCGGCCTGGTCCTGGGCAAGGCCCACTGGTCGGATGTATACAAGACCGACGTCTTGTGGACCACCCCCTCGGCCAAAAAGGAGGACTGCCAGCAGCGCCGCGACGAGTTCAACGCGGTGTACGGCGCCATGATCAACCGCTGCACCGGCGGCCCCCTGCGCTCCAACCGCATGGCCCGTTTCACCCACCGCGAGGGTTTCCCCGACCCCAAGGCCCTCTTCGAGGTGCAGATCCGCGCCGCCCTGGGCCCCACAGTCAAAGTGGGCGAGGGCAAGATCGACTACGGGTACTGGGTCGATCACCAGCCCAGCGGCGCCTCGGTCTCGCACAAAAAGGGGGAGGAATGGGTCCACACCCTGGGCCCCGACGTGGCCAAAGAAACGGAGTTCGTCCTCGACGAGCACTACGCCAAACCCTTCGCGGCGCAGGGCATCGACTTCCGCAAGCAGACGGCATGGCTGGAGCTGCTGGTGGCGGTCGACGACGCCCCCGAAAAAACCTGGGCCCGCATCGAGATCGTCCGCCATACCTGCGAGAAGTACTTCGGCGACCACCGCCCCGCCGGCCTTATCTACCCGGTCTCGCGTATCCCCAACCTCGACGGCATCGTCGAGCCCCAGCCCCGCGTGGTTTCGGGCGAGGTCGAGATCGTCCGCTCCGGTGAGTTAGCCGACGGCTTCAGCACCTGGACCGCCCTGCGGTACGGCGGCATCACCGAGGTGATGGTCAGTGCGGTGGGCGGCGACGAGGCAGACCAGATCCTGGGGGTCATCGATGGGCGCGTGAAGCAGGCCGGCGGCCGTGGCCTCAAGGAGGACGGGGTCTTCAACAACGCCTATGTGGGGGCCGGCGCCGACTCGGCGGCCAACCGCGAGGCCCTCAAGCGTTTCAATGGCACTTTCATCAGCTACTATCAGGGCTGCGTTCCCTCGGGCCGCACCGCCCAATTCATCGGCGGCATCCAGCAGTCCAAACACCCCTTCGGCATCGCCAATCGCTCCATCTTCGCCGCATGAGGGAGGAATTGCTGCGCGATTTGAGGACCCGCTGCTTTGGGCAGCGGGTCTTTTCTTTTGCCGAGCTGGGCTCCACCAACGACGAGGCCCGCCGCCTGGCTGCCGACGGCGCCGAGGAGGGCACCCTGGTGATCGCCGAACTCCAGACCGCTGGCCGGGGCCGCCGGGGCCGAGTCTGGCATTCCCCTCCCGGCACCGGCCTGTGGTGCTCGCTGTTGGTGCGGCCCCCCGCCCCCCTCGCCCCCTCGCTGGTGCCCCTGCTCCTGGGCACGGCCATCGCCCGGGGCATCCGCGCTGTGGCCGGGGTTCCCGCCCTGCTCAAGTGGCCCAACGACGTGCTGATCGCCGGGGGCAAGGTGGCCGGCATCCTCTGCGAAGCCGGTGCGGGCGGCCTGGTGGCCGGCTTCGGGATCAACGTCAACCAGGAGGCCTTCCCGCCCGAGCTGCCCGCTGCCACCTCCATCCTCTTGCAGCGCGGCCAGCCCACCGACCGCGCCCTGTTGTTGCGGGCCGTGCTGGAGGAAGCCGAGCGGCTCTATCTGGAAGCCTGCACCCAGGGTCCTGCCGAACTCATCGCTGCGGCCACCGGACTGCTCTCCACCCTGGGCCGGCAGGTAGAGGTACAACTGGAAGGCGCGCCAGTGCGCGGCCTGGCCTGTGGCCTGGAGCCGGACGGGGCCCTGCAGTTGCAGGAGGAGGGCGGCAACCGGCGCATCATTCGCGCCGGGGACGTGTATCACCTGGGCCAGGAGCCCAACCCTTGACGGAACAGCCTGTCCACCGCTAGTTTTTAGCCCATTCACCTCACAAAAAGAGATCCGACCTTGGTACAAGCCAAACTGATCCTCGACGAACTCAAGAAGCAACGCATCACCCACGTGGTGGGGGTGCCCGACAACGGCTCGCGCGCTCTTTTTGAACAGCTCTTCGCCGACCCCGACATCGAACTAATCCTGACCAGCCGCGAAGGCGAGGTTTTCGCCGTGGCCGCCGGCCTGTGGCTGGGTGGAGCCCGCCCGGTGGCCCTGATCCAGAACACCGGCTTCCTGGAGGCCGGCGACGCCTTCCGGGGGACGGTCTACAATATGGGCATCCCACTGGTCATGCTCATCGGCTACCGGGGCTACAAGACCATGCAGCCCGGCGCTCCGCGCGTCGATACCGCTGCCACCTTCTTCGAGCCCACCCTCAAAGCCTGGGACATCCCCTACACCCTGCTCTTCGACGACCAGGATGTGCCGCAGATCCCCGCGGCCTTTGCCAAGGTCGGGGAAACCTCGATGCCCGCCGCCGTGGTGCTGGTGGAGGAGACCACCTGAAATGCTGGACAAATACGCCTGCCTGCAGAAACTGGCCGCCCACCGCAAAGACGAAATCGTCGTCACCACCATGAGCGTGTCCATCCCCTGGTCCAAACTTTCCAGCGGCCCCCTCGACTTCGCCGCCATCGACAGCGCCATGGGCCACGGTGCCGCCTTTGCCTACGGCCTGGCCCTGGCCCAACCCCAGCGCCGCGTCATCGCCCTCAACGGCGACGGCAGCACCCTCATGGGCCTGGGCAGCCTGGTGACCATCGCCCAGCGGCCCACCCCCAACCTCACCCTGGTGATCACCGAGAACGGCACCTACGAGGTGACCGGCAACCAGCCAGTACCTGGGGCCGGGGCCATCGACTACGCGGCCATCGCCCGGGGGGCCGGCCTCAAAGAAGTCCACACCATCGAAACCGAAGCCCAGTTCGATGCCCTGCTGCCCCTGCACTTCAGCGGCCCAGGGCCAGTGGTCATGGTCTGGAAAATCGCCCAGGGCAGCGAGCCAGTGCCCAAGCTCCCCGTATCCATCCGCGACCGGGGCCGCCAGCTGCGCCAGGCCCTGGTCGGCTGAGGAGGTGACTGTGCAACTGCCCCTGATGACCAAGGTCCGCCAGCTCTTCCCCAGCGCGGCCCTCCCAGATCCCCTCCACACTCTGCGCCAGGCGTTGCAGCGCACACCACTCTCCTTGGCGCCCGGAGCCCGCATCGCCGTGGCCGGCGGCAGCCGGGGCATCGCCAACATCGCCGCTTTTACCCGGGCAGTGGTGGATCACCTCAAGGAGGCCGGGGCCCGGCCCTTTGTGCTGCCGGCCATGGGCAGCCACGGCGGGGCCACCGCCGAGGGGCAGATCGCGGTTTTGGCCAGCTACGGCATCACCCCCGAGGGCATGGGGGCGCCGGTGGAATCGACCATGGAGGTGGTGCAGGTAGGGCAGTTGGAGGACGGCACCCCGGTGATGATCAACAAGTTGGCCCTGGAGTCGGACGGCATCGTGCTGATCAACCGCGTCAAGCCGCATACTTCATTTCGCGGCCCCTTCGAGAGCGGGCTGATGAAGATGCTCACCATCGGCCTGGGTTCGCACAAAGGCGCCACCCTGGCCCATACGCAAGGCGCCCAGGGTCTGGCCCGGCTTATCCCGGCCTGGGGCGAGGTAATCTTAAAAGAAGCGCCGGTGCTCCTGGGCGTGGCCCTGGTCGAGGACCCCTACGAGCACACTGCGCTGATTGAGGTCCTGCGCCCCGAGCAATTCGCCGGCCGCGAGCCCCAGTTGCTGGTCCAGGCGCGCGAAAACATGCCCCGCATTCTGGTGCAGGGCATCGACGTGCTCATCGTCGAGGAGATGGGCAAGGATATCAGCGGCACCGGCATGGACACCAATGTGCTGGGGCGGATGATGCTGCCCGGCATCAAGGAACCCGACGAGCCCGGCGTGGCCCGCATCGTCACCCTGGCCCTCAGCGAGCGCACCCACGGCAACGCCAATGGCATGGGACTGGCCGACATCGTCACCCGCCGGCTCTTTGCCGCCATCGACTTCAAGGCCACCTACGCCAACGCCTTCACCTCCACCTTCCTCAACCGGGCCTATGTGCCGGTGATCATGGAGACCGACCGCCAGGCCATCGAGGCCGCCCTCGAAGTGCAGCGCATCACCAACGGTATCCACGCCCGCATCGCCCGCATCCGCAACACCCTGGACCTGGCCCAGATCCAGTTGTCCGAGTCCCTCTACCATGAGTTCAAGAGCCACCCCCTCCTGGAGCAGGTCGGGCCGTTGGGGCCGATGACATTTACCGAGGACGGGAAGCTGGTGTAGTACCAACACAGGGAGAGTTACCCCTGAGAGGAGCAGCAGCGATGGATTTCACCATCGAATGTGAGCAGGAGGAGGACGGGCGCTGGTTGGCCGAAGTCATGGAGATTCCCGGGGCACTGGCCTATGGAGACCGCCCGGACGAGGCAATCGCCAGGGTCAAGGCGCTGGCTCTGCGGGTGGTCGCCGACCGCCTCGAACATGGAGAAGCGGCTTCTGAGATCGCGAACATCTCCTTTGCCGGCGTATGAATCGCTGGCCCGCCACCAAAGCGACGCGCTTGCTGGCGGCCTTGCTGCGGATCGGCTGGCAGATCAAGCGCACCTCAGGATCCCACCGAACCCTGTCCCGCCCTGGCTGGCCCGATTACTCGTTCGCCTTTCACGACCAGGAAGAAATCGGCCCAAGGATGTTAGCCCGCATCGCCAAGAGAACAGGACTGAACCCGGAAGACCTGTAGTCCCTGCCCTCCCTACGCCAACGCCTTCACCTCCACCTTCCTCAACCGGGCCTATATCCCGGTGATCATGGAGACCGACCGCCAGGCCATCGAAGCCGCCCTCGAAGTGCAGCGCATCGCCAACCCCGCCCAGGCCCGCATCGCCCGCATCCGCAATACTCTGGACTTGGCCCAGATCCAGCTCTCCGAGTCCCTCTACAACGAATTCAAGAGCCATCCGCAGCTGGAGAAGGTGGGGGGGCTGGAGCCGATGGCGTTTACTGAGGATGGGAAGCTTATCTGAAGCCGCGGGGTATCATGTCTGCAGAAATACCAGACCAAGTTGGAGATCACCTTGAGCAGCCGGCGGGAGAAGGGCACTCTTGCTCTCGGTGCGGCTCATAACATTCGTTTGTGGGTCGTTGATATGGGGACGGGAGTAAAGGAGAGTATCTAGCGCCGGCGTTCACACACGCGCGTCCTCGCACGTCACATGCACGGCCTTGTTGGGCAGTTCGCACGAGTCTGTATGTCTGAGCTTCCGTTGGCTCATCGCGCTGACCTTGACCGAGTGCAGATTTTCCACCCTCCATCAATGAGAGGAACAGTTGCGCAGCACGGTCCCCCGTCCTTCGCTCGTCCCTCAATTTGAACTTCGAGTACCCCTCCGGCCGTGGTTAGGGTGTGTTCGATGAGTTTCCAATTGATTCCGCCGGTCTTGATTTTGGCTCTTCTTGTCCAGCAGGAATCCTCCTGACCAGCCATTGTCCCGGAGTTGAGGTAGAGAAAGCGATCATCGGGCTTTCCCTGTGCATAGGGGCCAAGCAAATTCGGTGCGCCATCGGGTTTACGTCTTGAGACACCAATGCTCAGGTCGAAAACCAGCGATTCGGCAGTGACTTCCGCAGGCGAAAGCAACTCGCCCTTACCACGCTGCATCGCAAAGATGACGTCTGGCGGCGGCCGCAGCACCGTTACCCGTATAGGGAGTTCATGATCCATGCGCTGAAGGTTCAGTCTGGCAAGCGCCCGAATAGTTGTGGGACAAATTTCACCGCAAAGTCTTTGAACAAGCCTACTGCCCGCGCAATATGCCTGTTACTTAGATGTAAGATCGACATATCAACGCCGCGAAAACGCCAATTCGACATCACTTCGACGAGTTTTCCCTCTTTTAGCCACTCCGGACGGACAATAGGCGGCAAGTCGCCAATCCCCGCACCTTCTACCAGCACTTTGGCTAGGCCCAAATAATCATTCATTGCTATCTGTGGCTGGAATGTAATGGTTTCTTCTATGGCACCTTTGGCGAAGGTCCAAGTGTTTCGCGGGTGCTCATGTGAAAAAGCTAGCAGCGGATGCTCAAGCAAGTCTCCCGGTTTTTTTGGGGGCTTGACTGATGCCAGGTATTCAGGGCTTGCCACTAGCAGATGGCGATAATGCAAGACCCTTCTTACAACCAGGCTGGAGTCTTTTGACGGACCGATGCTAAACTCCAGATCAATTCCTTCCGTGATATGATCGACAAACTTTTCCGTCACTATAATGCGCACTTGCACTTGGGGGTAGGACGCCTGAAAGGCCAAAACCAGGGGCGCGAGCAAGCATTCGGCAAGACTGGGCGGGGCCGAGAGACGGAGTATCCCTTTTACATCGGCGCGCTGATTTGAAACGATACTTTCGACCGCTTCGCTGACCTCGACGCTCTTCTGCGCTTGCTTGAGGACTTCAGCACCGATATCTGTCAGCCGCAATTGACGAGTTGAACGTTCAAGGAGTCGGACACCGAGTTGGTCTTCCAGCTCAGCGACTTTTCGACTGACCGTTGAGATCGGTATGCCCAACCGCCGCGCCGCTTGCGAAAAACTCATTGCTTCAACGACTTTGGCAAAAATCAGCAGCGCATTCAGATCGGACACTGTTATTCCCGTATTTGAGAAAATTAATCCTAATAATAGGGGCTAATCCCAAATATGCAAATATCCTACCTTGGTAACGTGTCACAAAATCAGTCTGACCCACTTGTTTCCAATCTTAACCAAAGAAGGAGGCGGCGACGATGAAAGCAGTCGTAGCTAAAGAACCCGGTGGCCCCGATGTGTTGCAGCTGGTTGATATTGATCAGCCGGCAACGCAAGAAGATGAAGTCAAGATCCGCGTGAAGGCGTTCGGGCTGAATAAGGTCGACAGTTACTACCGCAGCGGCAATTTCGGCAAAATCGTTCCCGATCGGGCATTGGGGGTTGAGGCTGTGGGGGAAATCGTTGAAGACCCCAGCGGCGCATTCGCGGTTGGTCAGAAAGTGGCCACGGCGATGGGCGGACTGATGTTCACGCGCCACGGCGGGTACGCCGAGTATATCACGGTGAAAGCAAGCAACGTCATCGCGATTGATAGTAACTTGAGTTTCGAACAACTCGCCGCACTGCCCGTAGCCTATCTGACGGTCTGGGGCGCGCTGGACAAAAACCTCCAAATCGCGGCGGGCGAGACCTTGTTGGTGCGAGGTGCAACGTCAAGTATTGGCTTGGCCGCCGTCACCTATGCGAAGATCCGCGGACTGGCCGTAATCGCAACAACGCGGAACCCTGAAAGCGTGGGTAAACTCAAAGCCTTGGGCGCGGATCATGTCGTCATTGACGACGGAACGATCACTGAAAAGGTCACAGCCCTTGTCCCCGAAGGCGTACATAATGCACTCGAAATCGTCGGAGCCGCAACCGTTAAAGACACGCTTACATGCGTGCGACCCTGGGGCGAGGTGGCTGTGGTGGGGCTCTTGGGGGGGCCGCCGATTTTGGAATCGTTCGACTTGATGGACGATTTGCCAAACACCGTTAAGCTCAGCTTTTTTAGCATCGGTATGTTGGGTACGGAATCGCTTCCGCTGAAAGAAAGCCCGCTCAACGAAATAGCCGATCAAGTGGCAAGCGGCGCCATACCCAACACGCTGGCGAAAACATTTGCTGTTGAAGACATCCGCGAAGCCCATCGACTGTTGGATAACGGAACGGCTAACGGAAAAATCGTCGTATTGTTCTAGCTCATGAGCACCCCGTTACAGGATCTTGTTCAACAGATTGAGCGAGGTACGCTTCGACCTCAGATCGGCCAAGTATATCCCCTCGATCAGATTGCTGAGGCACACGCCTGTATGGAGGAAAACTGTGCCGGCGGAAAAATCATCGTACTGCGACAGTTTGTTGAGAATTGCCAATCTGGCAAAAACGGATCGTCCAATAACAAGGTACCTGCGAACGCAGCCGAAAGGAAGAACAACCCATGACCAGCTCAAACAACCTTCTCATCGCCGTCTTCGGAGCCACGGGCCAACAGGGCGGCAGCGTCATTCGCGCACTGGGTGCACACGGAGGCTTCCGTGTCCGGGCGATCACCCGAGACGGCGCCAAGGCTGAGGGACTCGCCGACGAGGTCGTCGAAGCGGACCTCAGCAAATCCGAGACTTTAGCCGCAGCGGTCGACGGTGCCCACGGCGTGTTTCTCGTCACGAACTTCTGGGCCGGCACCGATATCGATGAGCTCGCGCAGGGCGAAGCGGTTGTTAAGGCAGCAAAGATCGCAGGGGTCAAGCACTTCATCTGGTCGACCCTTCCAAACATCGAGCAAATCTCCGGCGGCATGTTTGACGTCCCGCACTTCACCGGGAAGGCGAAGGTCGACGACGTCGTTGCCGCGGCGGACTTTGATCACTACACCTTCGTGGAGCCACCGTTCTACTTTCAAAACTTGGTGGGGCAGCTCGCGCCGCAGCCGGGAAACGACGGTACGAGCACCTGGAACCTTCCGATGGACCCTGACGCGAAGGTGATACACATGGGGGACATTGAACAGCTCGGGACGGTGGTTTTGGGTGCGTTTGCCAATCCCGACCGAGCCGGTCGTGGCCAGCACCTGGCGCTGAGCGGAGGTCTGTACAGCTGGTCGGACGTCGTGGCCACCTTGCAGGCGCAGGGTCACCGCGTAGCGTTCAATCGGGTCCCTGACGAGGCGTTCGATGGCTTCTACGGAGCCCGGGAGATTCGGGAGATGTTCAAGTACTTCGAGGCGCACACCTACTTCGGCCCGGACGCCGACGAGAAGATCGCGCTGGCGCGTGCCGTCGCGACTCAGACGCCCAAGTCACTGTCTGCTTGGGCGAAAGAGAACATGTTGGTCGGGAAGCAACCACAATGAACCCTCTTGTGAATGGCTCAAGAACACCCCTTTGGCGAGAGGGAACAAGCGGAGAAACACTATGAAGACGGGGAATATAAGTGCAAGGTTATATACATCAGAGACGGCGGCGCTACGGCGAGGTGGAACGGGCTATTGCGAGGGGTCCGGCAGTTAGAGCCGGCTGCGGAGTGCGGCCCCTGTGCGGCGCACAGCCTCATAGAAAGCACGGCCTCGCCCCGCACTGCACTAGCAGGGGCTTTGAAGGATGGCTCAGGGAATCAGCGCAGATCCCCCGGCACGGGAACGGCCCTGATTGGCAGGACTGAAAGGGATGCCGGCCTGGGCCGGTTCGGTGCCGAGGGGGAACCTCGTGCATGAAAAGACGAAACCTC
>CAMAVQ010000122.1 GCA_945861755.1 Gemmatimonas phototrophica | reverse complement strand
CCCCGCCAGGCTCAGGTGGGAGCGCATTTCTGCGACGATGGGATTGGCGCGTTCTACCAGCTCCTGAAAATCGTTCTCCAAAACAGAGAACAGGGCCTTGCCTGCGACGCGCCCGCCGCTCAGGGAAGTGAGAAAGGTAAGGTAGAGCGAGGAGGGTGTCAAGCTGGGCCGCACCTGACTGTAGGCCCAGGCCGTGCTCACTGCCACCTCCGGGTAGACCAGTACATAGGCACTGTCCCCTTCCCAGGCCAGCGGCGCCAACACCTCCCCCCGTCCCTGGGCAAGGGCGGTGCCTCCCCACAATAGAAAAGGCACATCCGACCCCAGCTGGCCGGCCAATTGGGACAGATCCTCCCTGCCCAGGGGGTCGCCGCAGAGTCGGTTGAGGCCGCGCAGGGCCGCCGCCGCATCGGCGCTACCGCCGCCCAGGCCAGCGCCCACCGGAATCTGTTTTACCAGATGAATATGAAAGGAAGGGACCGGAGTGGGCAGCTGGGCTTTGAACAACGCCGCCGCCCTGAGTACCAGATTGTCCGGCCCTGCCGACAAGTTGGGATCTGAACAGGTGAGTCGGTCTTCCCTTGCTGGATAGAAGGAGAGCTGGTCGGCCAGGTCCACGCTCTGCATGATGGTGCAGATATCGTGGTACCCATCGGGTCGCCGCCGCAATATTTTTAAACCGAGATTGATCTTGGCGCAGGCAATCTCCCGATGTAATTCCTCGCCTGCCGGTTGATGCATATGCTTGACCTCGTCTGAGGGATTGCATATTAATTAAGGTTCTATGGCTTCCCAGCGATAGTTGCGCGGTCCTGGACCTCGACCTTCAGAGGCACTCCCATGGATATTACCTTTCTCCGCCAGGTAGCCCTTTTCGCAGGCCTTGAGGACGATCAACTGCGGACCTTGGCCAAGGTAACGGTCACCCGCACCTTTCCCAAGGAGAGCTTCATCATTCTGGCCGACGAGGAAGGGGATGCGCTCTTCGTGATCGCCAAGGGCCAGGTGAAGGTCAGCTTGGTCAGCGAGGACGGGCGGGAGGTGATCCTCTCCCTGCTGGGACCCGGTGCGGTCTTCGGCGAGCTGTCCCTGCTCGACGGCAAGCCGCGCTCGGCCAACGTGGTGGCCACCGAAGACACCGAACTGGTGATGCTGCGGCGCTCGGACTTCCTGCAACTGCTCCACCGGGTACCTCAGATCGCCATCTCCTTGCTGGCCGAACTGGCCGCACGCCTGCGCAAAACCGACCGCAAGATCGAGGGCCTGGCCCTGCTGGATGTGACCAGCCGCATTTCGGAGACCCTACTGCAGCTGGCCAGCGAACAGGGCAACGACACCCCCCAGGGGGTCATGGTGCGCAGCCGCCCCACCCACCAGCAACTGGCCAATATGTCGGGGACCACCCGCGAGACAGTCTCCCGGGTGCTCAAGAGACTAGAGAGCCAGGGCTATATCATCTGCAAGGGGCGTTCCATCACTATCTTACGAGAAGAACACTGGAAGGATCCTCCGGCCAGACCCCGGCCATGAAGAAACAAAGCCAACGCTTTGTGCTGCTCACCCAGAATCCCTCCCTGGCGGAGGCCTGCAAAAACGCGTGGACGGCAGACCGTTGCCACCTGGTCGAGCTGCCCGACGCTGGCCTGCTGTCCCCGCTGCTCGAACGCGGGGCCGACTTAGTAGCCGTAGACCTGGCGCTGCCCCCCCCAACCCTCGAAAGCTGCGCCGCCGTCCTGAGCCGGCACCGCGACCTGCCCCTGCTCCTGCTGGGCACGCCGGCTCCCTGGCACACCGTCTCCAGGGGCAATCCTCTAGAAGAAGTGCTGGAACCCCCCTTCTCGGCAGAGGGCCTCCAGCAGGCCGCTGCCCGCCTGCTGGAGAAAGAACATCTGCTCTACGGCCGCCTGGTAGGCCGTTCAGAGGCCCTGCAGGAACTGCGGGAACGCATCCTGCGCCTGGCGCCCACATCCCTGACCGTGCTGCTGACCGGCGAAAGCGGCACCGGCAAGGAGGAGGTGGCCCGGGCCCTGCATCAACTCAGCCCGCGCCACAACCGCCCCTTTAAGGCCATCAACTGCGCCGCCATCCCCGAAAATCTGCTCGAAAACGAACTCTTCGGCCACGAGCGGGGTGCCTTCACCGACGCCCGGACCCAGCACCAGGGGCTCTTTGAGCAGGCCGAAGGTGGCACGGTTTTTCTCGATGAGATCGGGGAGATGTCCCGTGCCGCCCAGGTGCGCCTGCTGCGCGTGCTGGAGGAGCGGGAGATCATTCGTATCGGCGGGTCGGCCTCTATCCCGGTAGACGTGCGCGTGGTCGCCGCCACCAACCGCGACCTACAGCAGGCCATGGCCCGGGGGGAATTCCGCCGCGATCTGTATCACCGGCTCAAGATCGCCGAACTGCTCCTACCCCCCCTGCGCCAGCGCCGCGAAGACATCCCCCTGCTGATCGAGCACTTCGCCGCCGAGTTCGCCCCGCTGAGCCAGACACCCTTTGCCGGTTTTGCGCCGGCCTCCCTCAGTCTGCTGGCGGAGTACAACTGGCCCGGCAATGTGCGCGAATTGCGCAACCTGGTCGAGCACCTGGTCTTTCTGGGGCCAGCCGGCCAGGTAGAACCCCAGCACCTACTGCCCCACCTCGAGCGCACCCCGCCCCTGGAATACTCGCTGCCGGTGCCGGCACCCCGCGTGACCGACCAGACCGAACGCGAGCTGATCTACTTTGCCCTGCTCGACCTGAAGCGCGAAGTCTCGGAACTGCGCCGGCTGGTGGAGGAGCGGTTGCAGGAAGCCCCCCCCCTGAGCCGGCCGGTGTATCCGGTCGAAGAGCCCGAATTCAAATCCGCCGAAGCCCCCGCTCCGGAAGCGGGCACCACGGCCGAAGTACGTTCGCTCCGCGAACTGGAACAGGAGGCCATTACCCAGGCGCTCCAGGCTGCCAAAGGCAACCGCCGCCAAGCCGCCCAACTGCTGGGCATCGGCGTGCGCACCCTCTACCGCAAACTAGACGAATACCACCTCAAATAAGGTCGCGTGTGAATCCCGCCAAAGCCCGCAAGAGAACCGGCTGCGCGACCTCCCTTTTGACCGCGCTGCTCTGCATGGTTGTGCTGACAGGGACCAGCCAGGGTCAGGACCGGCTCACCGAACGCGAATTCCAGTCCCTCGACCTATTGAGCCGGGCCTTTCGCCAGGTGTACCAGCAGGCCGCCCCGACCGTGGTGCTGGTCACCACCAAGCAGGCGCTGCTGGCCCAGCGCGAATTGCCGCCTTTCCATCCCCGGCAACTGAGCGGCCTAGGCTCGGGCGTCCTGGTCAGCACGGACGGCTACATCCTGAGCAACCACCATGTAATCGAGAGTGCCGACTCCATCGTGGTCACCCTCTTCGATAGGCGGGTCTTCCCCGCCAGGGTCATCGGTTCGGATCCCCTGATCGACATCGCCCTGCTCAAGATCGACGCGCAGGGCCTGCCCTGCGCCACCCTGGGCAAGTCGGAGCAGTTGCAAATCGGCGACTGGGTGCTGGCCATCGGCCATCCCCTGGGCATGGGCTCCACCCTCACCCACGGCATTGTCAGCGCCCTGGGCCGGCAGAGCAATATCCTCAGGGAACAGTACAGCATCGAGAGTTTCATTCAGACCAACGCCGCCATCAATCAGGGCAATTCCGGCGGGCCTTTGCTCAATCTGCGCGGCGAGGTGGTGGGGATCAACACCGCCATTTCCACCCCCACCGGCTACTTCATCGGTTATGGCCTGGCCCTGCCCATCGACCTGGCCCACGAGGCCATGAACGACCTGCTCACCCGGGGCCGGGTGGTGCGGGGCTTTCTGGGGATCTCCATGGTGGAAGTCTCCCCCGAACTCATCGCCCAGGAGGACCTAGCCCTGACCCAGCCCCAGGGGGTGTACATCAGTGCGGTGGGAGGGCCGGCGCTGCGCGGAGGCCTGGAAGGGGGCGACGTGCTCCTGCGGGTGGAGGGCAGGGACGTGGACCACCGCAACGAAGTCCAGACCCTCATCTACGCCAAAAATCCCGGCGACACCATAAAGGTGGAGATCCTGCGCCGCGGTACCAGACTCCGGCTGCCGGTGGTTCTGGGAGAACGCGAAGAGGATCAGCACCTGGCTCAGGGGCACCGGCGCCTGATCGACCTGGGCCTCGCCGTGCGCGAACTGGCCGCTGAAGAAGCCGCCCAACTCGGCTTTACCTCCCAGGTGGCTGCGCAGCTGGGTTTTGCCGAGGGCGACCGTCCAGTGGTAATTTCCGAGGTGCAGAGCGAGGGCCCGGCTGCTTCCCGAGGCATGGCAGCCCACGACGTGATCACCGAGGTGGACCAGCAGCGGGTGACTTCGCAGGAGGAATTTATCCGCCTGATCGCCGGCCTGGAGCCGGGAAAAGCGGCCCTCTTCTGGCTGTGGCGCCGCGATCAGGGCGTCGATGTGCGGGCCCTGCAGATCTCCCCTAATCCCTAGGCTTTTATGACCATAGCTCTAGGCGGCGCCGACGCCCTGTTGCTGGTGGGTGACAGCGAGCGCAACGCCGACCTCTACTACGCTACCCGCTTCCGCGCCCCCGGCACCTTCTTCTTCCTGTGGACCTCGCGGGCCAAGATCGCGGTGATGAGCGACCTGGAGCTGGACCGCGCCAAAGCCCAGGCCCAGGTGGACCAGGTGCTCTCACACAGCGCTTTTGTCGAGCAACTGCGGCGCCAGGGCCAGGAACGCCCCGCCACCCATCAGGTCCTGTTGGCCGTGCTCCAGGAGCTGGGCTTGCAGCGCCTGCAGGTGCCCTCCGAGTTCCCTTTCGAGTTGGCCGATCAGCTGCGCCAGGCCGGCATCCAGCTCCAGGTCGGCCCAACCCCCCTCTTTCCCCAGCGTCAGTTCAAGACTCCCGAAGAACTGCAGGCCATCCGCCGGTCGCTGCACGCCGCGGAGCAGGGCATGGAGGCGGCCATCGAGATGCTGCGCCAGGCGAACGTTGGCGACGACCAGGTGCTCTACGTCGAGGGTCAGATTCTGACCGCCCAGCGCTTGCGGCAGCAGATCCACCACCGCCTGCTCGACGAGGACTGTACCGCCCAGCGGACCATCGTCGCCTGCGGCGAGCAGGGCTGCGACCCGCACCAGGAGGGCAACGGCCCCCTGCGGGCCGGGCAGACCCTCATCCTCGACATCTTCCCCCAATCCGCGCTGAGCGGTTATTTCGGCGATATCACCCGCACCGTGGTCAAGGGCCGGGCACCGGAACCGGTGCGCAAGCTGTACGAAACCGTCCAGCGCGGTCAGGAATTGGCCTTGCAGCAGATCCGCGCCGGCGTCGAGGGAGGAGCCATCCACCAGGCCGTGCAGGACTTCTTCACTGCCCAGGGTTATCCCACCGGCGAAAAGGACGGACAGCTCCAGGGCTTCTTCCACAGCACCGGACACGGGCTAGGGCTGGAGATCCACGAGGCCCCCCGCATCGGCCCACGCGCCCCTGCCCTGCAACCCGGCCAGGTGGTGACCGTGGAACCAGGCCTCTATTACCGGGGACTGGGCGCGGTGCGCCTTGAGGACGTGGTGCTCGTACACGAGAAGGGTTGCGAGTTGCTGACCACCTATCCCAAATTTCTGGAAGTCTAGGCCCTCGCTGCTGGTGACCCTGCCTGCCACGCCCATCACCCTCGAAGCCCTCCGCTTTTTCCGCACTCCCCAGGGCGAGGAACTGCTGACCGAAGCTGCGGCCCTGGGTACCGACGAACTGCGCGCCAGTCAAATCCTGCGCACCCGCTTTCCCGCCGACCTGTGCCGCGCGGCCCTGGCCCTGGTGCAACTGCGGCAGACGGCGCGCGAGAAGTTCTCCCTGGCCAATCACATGTACTTTGACCGCGAGGGCCTCGAGATGGCCTCGCGCGAGGAGATCAGCACCTACCGGGCCAACCGCTTCCAGGATTGTCAGACCGTCGCCGACCTAGGTTGCGGCATCGGCGGGGATCTACTCGGCCTGGCCGCCCGCTTCCGGGTGCAGGCGCTGGATCTGGACCGGGTCCGGCTGGAGATGGCCCGGCTCAATCTGCGGGCCGCCGGCCTCGACGCCGCCCTGGTCCAGGCCGACATACGCCATTTCCGCATCCGCGCCGACGGTATCTTTCTCGATCCGGCCCGCCGCCAGGCGGGCCGGCGGGTGCGCAGTGCCGAGGACTACTCACCGCCGCTTTCCTTTGTCCAGGAACTCCGGCGTTCCACCCCGGCGGTGGCAGTTAAGGTCTCCCCGGCCATCGACGAGGCCGAATTACCCACAGATTGCGAGGTGGAGTTCATCTCCGCCGGCCATCAGTGCCGCGAGGCGGTGCTCTACTTCGGCCCCCTGGCCAGCACCAGCCGCCGGGCCACCATCCTGCCGGGCCCTCACAGCCTGGCCTCCACGCCTTGCCCGGCAGTACCGGTGGCCCCGCCGGGCAGCGTGCTCTACGACCCCGATCCGGCCTTGGTGCGCGCCCATCTGTTCGACGAGTTGGCGGGCCGGCTGGGTGCCTGGAAGCTAGATCCCCAGATCGCCTATCTCAGCAGCGACACCTTCACCCCCACCCCCTTTGCCCGTGGCTATCGCGTGCAGACCTTCCTGCCTTTCAACCTCAAGAAGCTGCGCCAGTTCCTCCTCCATGAAGGTCTGTTCCCCGCCGAAATTAAAAAGCGGCGCTTCCCCATCGAGCCACAGGAACTGCGCCAATTACTCGACCTTCCTGCTCATGGACAAGGGGTGACCTTGATCTTGACCCGGATCGCCGGTCGGGCCTCGGTGTTTATTTGCGTTTCCGCAACAAAATGAACAGATTCTAGAGCGCTTCGCAGGCGAGACCTCTTTGTCTCGGTTGTACTGAATCCCTGGGACCAGGGCGCCGCACCTAAAGAGATTATACTTGAAGCAACGCTCTTAATAATGGATTAAAGTACCTCGGGCTCACTGCAATCACAGCTTCCGGTTTCTGATTCCATGGTGGCACGGTTATTGATGATAGGGATCGTCAGGATTCTTTCAGCAGAGGAGGTTTGAAGCGTGAAAAAATACCAGTTCATCCTTGGCTCTCTGGTGATCGCCGCCGGCTTGATCTATCTCTTTGCCACCGGAGTGCAGCAATCCTCCGCCATGCACCTGACCCTCCCGGCGCTGGTGGAGCAGTTGGGCCACAAAAACTTCAAAGGCCAGCGCCTGCAACTAGGCGGCGGCACCGTGGTTCCTGGCTCGATCAAATGGGATGAGTACCACCACCGCCCAGAATTCACCATCACAGACGGACAACACACCCTCCAGGTCCGCTATTCGGGCAGCACGGTACTCCCCGACACCTTCAAGGACAAGGCTATCGTCGTACTGGAGGGCCACTACAAACCCGATCAGAATTTCTTCGATGCCCAGGTGGTCTTTGCCAAGTGTCCCTCCAAATACGAGGGGCAGAGTTATGAGGACCACGCAGACGCCATGAACCCCCCGAAAAGCCTCTGAGTGCACTAACGCATGATCGATATCGGGTACTTTGCCCTCTGCTTGACCCTGGTGGCCGCCGGTTGCGCCATCGCTTTTTCGCTGGCCGGTGCCCGCCTTCAGCAACAGTCCCTGATCCGCAGCGGCGAAAATGCCGCCCTGGCTTATGTCGCCCTGTTGACCCTGGCGGTTGCCGTTCTGTGGCATGCGCTGTTCACCCACAACTTTCAGGTCGAGTTTGTGGCCGAGAACAGCAACCGGGCCATGCCCACCCTCTACACCGTGGCGTCCCTGTGGGGCGGGCAGAGTGGATCGCTGCTCTTCTGGGGCTGGCTGCTCTCCCTCTACACCGCGGCGGTCATCCTCTTCAACCGCCGCCGCCACCGCGCGCTGATGCCCTACGTGGTGATGACCCTTTGCGCCACCGGCTTCTTCTTTATTGTGCTCAACCTCTTCGCCGCTGATCCCTTTAAGAAAATGCCCTTCATACCCGCCGACGGCCGGGGCCTCAATCCCTTGCTGCAGCATCCGCTCATGGCCATCCATCCCCCCCTGCTCTACCTGGGCATGGTGGGCATGAGTGTGCCTTTTGCCTTTGGTATCGCCGCGCTGATCACCCGCCAGTTGGACAGCGCCTGGCTGTTGGCAGCCCGACGCTGGATGCTGATCCCCTGGACCTTCCTGGGAGGCGGCCTGCTCCTGGGCGGCAAATGGGCCTATGTGGAACTGGGTTGGGGCGGGTACTGGGGGTGGGATCCAGTCGAGAACTCCTCGCTAATTCCCTGGCTGGCCGGCACCGCCTTTCTCCACTCCATCATGATCCAGGAGCGGCGGGGCATGCTCAAAGTGTGGAACATGGTGCTGGTCATCCTCACCTACTGCCTGTGCATCTTCGGCACCTTTCTTACCCGCAGCGGAATTGTCTCTTCTGTTCACGCCTTTGCCAAATCCAACGTTGGCCCCTTCTTTGTGGTCTTCCTGGGACTGGCCATTCTCGGTTCCGCAGTCCTGCTTCTAAGCCGGCTCGGCGACCTGCGCGCCGAGTCGCGCCTCGAGTCTTTTATCTCCCGCGAGACTGCTTTTTTGCTGAATAACTGGATCCTGCTGGGCATTCTCTTCGCGGTCATGTGGGGCACCCTCTTTCCGGTGCTCTCCGAAGCCTTCACCGACGAAAAGATCACTGTGGGACCGCCCTTCTTCAACCAGGTTAACGTCCCTCTCGCGCTGGTCCTGCTCTTCCTCACCGGGGCTGGTCCGCTCTTTGCATGGCGGCGCACCTCGGCCCAGAGTCTCAAACGCAATTTCGCCATGCCCATAGGGGTTGCGCTGCCGGCAGCCCTGATCTTGCTGGTGGCCGGGGTGCGCGACTTCTATGCTCTGGTCTCTCTGACCCTGTGCGTCTTCGTCACTACCTGCCTCGCCCTCGAATTCCACCGGGGCACGGTCGCGCGCCAGCACAGCGCCGGCGAGTCCTACCTGCAGGCGCTGTACCGGCTGGTCAGCAAGAGCCGGCGGCGCTACGGGGGATACTTGGTCCACCTGGCCATGGTGTTGCTCTTCTTGGGTTTCACTGGCCAGGCCTTTACCGTCGAGAAGGAGTTCGTACTTCACCGCGGGGAGTCGATCCACATCTCCGACTACACCGTCACCTTTGGAGACGTCATCCAGAGTGAAGACGCCAACATGACGGTGGCCACCGCCGGCATAGAGTTGTCGCGGAAAGGGGAATTCCTCTGCACCCTGCTGCCGGCTCGGAACTTCTACAAGACCCAGGAACAGCAGACCACTGAGGTTTCCATCTACTCGTCCTTGCGCGAGGATTTCTACCTCATTATGGTGGGCACTTCTGAAGACGGCAGCACCAAATTTCAGGTCTACATCAACCCTCTGGTCAATTGTGTGTGGGCCGGCGGCATCCTCTTTGTCCTGGCCGCACTGTGGGCCATGTGGCCCACGGCCCGCGAACGCAAGATGGCTGCCCTGGAACGCGCCTCGGTGCCGCAGTTGCCCGGTTTTCTTTTTGGGTCGGGGTCGGCACCAACCCATGCTTGAGTGCGGTTGAGGCAAGTGCCGCCAACGCGGATGGAAGTACTGCGATGAAATCGGCACCCCTGATTCTCTGCCTGCTGATAGTCGGTCTGCTCCTGGCCGCTCCGCGGACGGCTGGCGCGGTCACCCCCGAACAGATCAAAGTAGTGGCTAGGGAACTGGTCTGCCTGTGCGGCACCTGCAGCCGCGAGTCCCTGGCTACCTGTACCTGCACCGAATTCGCTGTTCCTCAGCGCGAGGTCATCGGTGCCGCCCTAGAGGCGGGCAAGACCGGGGATGAGATCGTTGCCGACTTTGTTTCCCGGTACGGCCAGATGGTGCTGGCTTCCCCTCCGCCGGAAGGGTACAAGCTCCTGGCCTGGATCACCCCCATTGTCGCCCTACTCCTGGGTGTTGTGCTGATTCGGGCAGTCCTGCTCAAGTGGCACCGGGAACACCCCCATCCCCAGCCAGTATCCACTGCGGCTGCGGGCCCCAAAGGCTACGATCAGCGCCTCCAGCAGGAACTGAAAGACTTCGACGCCGAGTGAGCCATGGAATATCTGGTTCCCATTTTCTGCCTCTTGTTGCTGGTCCTCCTGGTCTTTTTCGTCGGCTACCCCCTCGTCGGGGCGGCCACCACGCCCTTTGGACTCCGAGAGGGAGAACACCAACGCCTGGTGGAGCGCCGGGAACAGCTACTGGCCGGCATCAAGGAAATCGAATTCGACCAGGCCATGGGCAAGTTTCCCGAAGGCGAGTACCAGCAGATGCGCCAACAGCTCGAAGCCGAAGCCATGGGGGTCCTGCATCAGCTGGATCTGTTCAAAGGCCAGCCCGGCCGGGGTAAGGCACTGGAAGCCCGGATCGAAAAAGACATCCTGGCCCTGCGCCAGCACGTCAGATCTCATTGTCCATCCTGTGGCGCCAACCGGCGGCCGACGGACCGTTTTTGCGCGGGCTGTGGCACGCGCTTTGAAGAAGCTGGCGCCGCGTGAAACGCCTAGTTCTCCCGCTGTTGACCCTGTTGCTGCTTTGCCCTTACCGGCTGTACGCCGATACGGTGCAGGGCTATGTGCTCAACCCCGCCACCGGTGCCCGGGTCGGCAACGCCAGTGTCGCCTTCATGCTCTCGCAGGGCGGCCAGCTCAGCGAGGTGCTGCGCAAGACCACCGATGATGAGGGTCGCTTTTCCTTCTCGGGACCCTTCATCACTGGCGACCTCTCCTTTGTCCTGGTGGCCTACTACCAGGACCTGCCCTTCCCCTCTGCAGAACTAAAAGTCGGCATCCAGAAAGAGGTCATTCTCGAGGTCTACGATGCCAAGGGCTCACGCGACCAGGTCTTCATCGCGGCCCACCAGCTCTTTCTGATGCTGGGCGAACGCGGGATGGAGGTGACCCAGGCAGCCCAGATGGAAAACCGGGGAGACCAGGCTTATGCCGGCCAGGGGCAGGGGCAGGAGCGGCGGGTGACGGAATTCTCTCTGCCGGCAGGCGCCTTCAACCTCCAGAGCTTTTCCGGCAACCTGACCCAGGTGGGCGACACCCAGGCTTTTGACACCCAGCCCCTGCCTCCCGGCAACACCCAGATCGCTTTCTCCTTTGAGGTCGATCCTTCCCAGCTCGACGGCGAGTACCTCCACCAGGTGCATTATGCCACGGCCGCTCTCGAGGTTTTTGTGTACCCGGCCAGCCTGCGTCCGGAACCCCCCTTCGCGGACCTGGGGGAATTGACCCTTCAGGGCAAGTCCTACCGCCGGATGCGGGTGGAAAACCTGACCCCCGGCCAGGAACTCCACATCCCGGTGCCCACCCCGCGTGCGCTGGGCTGGGTCCTCAAATGGGTGGCGTTGGGACTGGCCAGCATTGCGGTCATCGCCGCCGGCATCGTGGCGGTCCGCCCCTCGGCGCGGGCCGAAGCACCCATCTCCCCTGCGGTGTATGCCCCCGAAGTCCTCGAAGAGCGGCGCCGCACCCTCTTGCAGCAGTTGGCCCGGCTCGACGATACCTACCAAGACCGGAACACCGATCGCCACTACCGCACCCAGAGAGCGCCGCTCTTCGCCCAAGCCCTCGCCCTCTACCATTTCCTGGATATCCAGGATGAACCTCGATGAAATCCTCCACCTGGAGCAGGTCGAAAAGGACTTTGGCGATTTCACCGCCCTGGCCCAGGTCAGTCTGCGCGTGAATCCGGGAGCCTTTGTGCTCCTTCTGGGCGCCAACGGGGCGGGCAAGAGTACCCTGCTGCGCCTGCTGGCAGGCCTGAGCCGGCCCACTCGAGGCAGGGTAATGGTCGCCGGTGCCGAACCCCATCGCAGCGCAGCGGCCCGCGCTACCATCGGGTTGCTCTCTCACTCCACACTCCTCTACGACGACCTGAGTGCCCGCGAGAATCTGAGTTTTTTCGCCCGGCTCTACGGCCTCAGCACCCCGGAGGAACGGGTCGCCCAAGCACTGGACGCCGTCGGCCTTGAAGAACGCCAGCACCATCGCGTCCGCACCTTTTCCCGGGGCATGAAGCAACGCCTGGCCTTGGCCCGGGCCACCCTGCACAATCCGGCGGTGCTGCTCTTTGACGAACCTTATACCGGCCTCGACCAGCGCGCCGCCGCCGCCCTCAGCCGACAACTGGGCCTGCTCAAGGAGCAGGGGCGCACCAGCGTCCTAGTCACCCACAACCTCGAAGAAGCCATCCACTTGGCCGACCACCTGGTCATCCTGCGGCGCGGCCGGGTTGGGTACGATGCCCCCTGGTCGGGCGGCAGCATCGAGGACCTCGAAAAAACTTATGAACAACACCTGGGATAAGCCATCACCGATGGAACGGGACTTCTGGGGCGCGGCCATGGCTATCCTGCGCAAAGATCTGCTGGCCGAGTGGCGCACCAAGGAGCGCCTCAGCACCATGGTGTTCTTTGTGCTGCTGACCTTGCTGGTGTTTAATTTTTCCTTTGAAGTAGGAGGATCGGCCCTGCACCAGGTTGGGCCGGGGGTGTTGTGGTCGGCCTTTGTTTTTGCCAGTCTCTTCGGCCTCCACCGCACCTTTGCCGCCGAACAAGAGAACAACTGCATCGACGCCCTGCTGGTGGCGCCCATCAACCGCGGAGCCCTGTACCTGGGCAAGATGGTGGGCAACCTCCTTTTCCTGTTGGTGGTCGAACTGCTGACCCTGCCCTTCTTCGCCCTCTTCTTCAACCTCTCGCTCCAGACCTACCTGCTGCCTTTGCTGGGCGTCTTCGCTCTGGGGGCGGCCTGCCTCTCGGCGGTGGGCACCCTCTTTGCCGCGATGTGCGGCAACCTGCGCCTGCG
>CAMAVQ010000121.1 GCA_945861755.1 Gemmatimonas phototrophica | reverse complement strand
TTCAGCGGCAGGCCAGCCCCGGCCATATAGTGCCGGCCCTGGGGCAGCAGTGAAAAGCAGTTGGTATCGCAGACAAAACCCTGGGCCGCCTCCAGCCGCGCCCCCTGCACATAGCCCCACCAGGCAATGGCGTGGTTGCGCACCGACAGACCCGGTGCCCGCCCATAGCGCTCGCGGAACTGCCGCACATGGCCGGCCAGCCGCTCTTCCCATAGGGCCCAGGTGGGCGGCGGCAGGTCGGGGTGGATGGAGAAATCAAAGCCCTGGGCCAACAACTCCTCCATCCAGGCCCGGTCCACCACACTCTTCTCCACCAGGTAGAAGGTGAGCCGCGCCTCGAAACGCAGGCAGGCCTCGATCAAGCGCTCGAAATGCGCGCGGGTGGACCAGTCGTCATCCGAGCTGAAGAGCATCATGGTCCGCGCCCCGGCCGGGAAGTACCACATCCAGGGCAGCACCGAATCGGCCGGCCATACCTGATGGACCAATTCGCGCAGCAGATGGCAATGCAGGTCGGCCACTGGCTGCCCCTGGTCCACAGGGTCCTGCCAGTCCTCAAAAAGATCGGAAGGCCGCATGCGCGCAAAGCCCGAGGAACGGACGCCGGCCAGGAGCGGATCCCCCTGGCGCAGCAGGTAGGTGCTGGCCCCCAGGTCCCAGGCCGCCACCGCGATCTTCCCTTTTCCCCGTTCTAGCAGGAGCAGGGCCGGGGCATCCACTGGTTTCCCCTCGCGGTCCAGCAGCCCGGCCAGCACCCGTCCCTCTCCCTGGTAATACTGAGCCCAGCCGCGCACCGGCAGCCCGGCCGCAGGAAACCCTTCGAGAGCGGGCTGCACGCGCGGGTGCCGCAGCCCGGTCATCAGCGGTTTGAGTCCCAGTTGCTCGGCAAAGGCCTCGCCTGGGGCCAGGCAGATCAGGCCGCCGCCGGCCTCGGCATGGGCCAGGAGCAATTCCACCACGCGCGGTGAGGGGTCCGCCGGCCCCACGATCACCAGCGAACGGCCCTGCAAGAACGACTCGCCGCAGCTTTCCAGCGGCGCGGATTCCACGTCGTTGATGCCTTCGAGGGCGAGCAGTTCGGCCAGGATCTCGGGCGCACCGAAGAACCGGTCAGCGCCGTCGGCCAGCACCAGGATGCTGGCCGGGCACAGGTCAGTCATGGCACTCCCTCAGAAAGGGGGGATCGGCACCGGTTTTCCGGTGCGCATGGACTCCAGGGCGCAGATGGCCGGGGCGATGGAGCGGGCTGCCTCGCGGGCGCAAATGGCAGCGGGCCGATCCTGGGCAATGGCCTCCAGCAGATCCTCGACCATGTGCACCTCGGAGGAGCCATGTCCACCGGCGCGGTGGCCGGGCCGGGTGGCATAGGGGACAGCCAGTTTTTCCAGGCGGTCCATGTAGGGAATCTTATTGCTGAAGAAGAGCCCCGCCGCCTCGGAGCGCGAGGTCTCGAAGGTGCCCTGATCGCCAAACAGATTAAAATAGAGGCAATAGGGGCGGATCATGGCATAGCTGCAATCGATCTTGGTGACCATGCCCGACTCGGCCTTGAGCAGGGCCACGGCATGGGCCGGCTCCGGGTGCGGCTCCACATAGGGCACGCTGCCGTAGGCGCTGACCTCCACCCAGTTGCGCTCCCCGCTCAGCCAGCGCAGGGTATCGAAGGCATGAGGGCCGCCCCCCAGGAAGGTGGTCTGCGGCTGGCGCGGATCGAAGCGCCAGTGCAGGGTGCCGTCCTCCGGCTCGGTTTGTCTCCAGCCCTCCAGGCGCAGGTTGTGCAGGTACCCGGCCTCGCTGTAGAAGAGGCGGCCCCAGTACCCGTCCTCGGCCATTTTCTTGGCCGCCTCCAGGTAGGGGAACCAGCGCACTTCGTTGCCCATGGCGTACTTGAGACCGGTGCGCTCCTCCAACTCCACCAGGCGGCGCAACTGCCCGATGGTGTAAGCCGCCGGGATCTCGCTGAGCACGTGTTTGCCGGCCTCCAGGGCCTGGATAGCCTGCTCCCCGTGCAAATGGTCGGGCGTGCCGATGACCACCAGGTCTATCCCTTTGTCGGCCAGCATCGCCTCGTAGGTGGGATAGGCCTTGTCAATGCTGTGCTGGCGGGCGGCCTGTTCGGCGCGCTCGGGCCGGATATCGCAGACCCCGGCCAGGACCAGTTGCTCGGGAAAAGCCGTCCGGCAGCCCACCATGAAGAGGGCCCGCCGGGCCCCCAGTATGCCTACGCGCAGTGGGGCAGTCATACTAGTGCTCCCTCACGTTGGTGATGAGGAGTGTGATGCGGCGACGGGGAGGTGACCCCAGAGGCCTTTACTGGGGGACCGGTGGCCGGGAAAGGGCCTGGGGGCAGAGGGAGGCGTCGGCGGCAGGCCCGGGACTCGGGAAAGGCCGGCGTGGGTCACTCCCCGGCGACCCCTCAGGATCACTGTAATCAACTACTAGATCCGCACCTTGACCACCACCTTGCGCACTGGCTGGGGGGCGGCCACGGCCATGCCCGGCATATGGGCGTCTTCGGGACCCAGGATCATGAAGGTGCCGGCCCGCATCGTCAGAAACTCCCCTTCGCCTTCCAGCTTGAGGAAGTCCTTCTCCTCGTCGTAGGGCAGCGGGCGCAATTGGCTGAAGTGGGAAAAACCCATGTGTTCGGTGCCCTGGGCCACGTACTGCACATCGAGGTACTTGCGGTGCGCCTCCCAGAAACCCTGCTCCTTGGGTTTGGTGTCGTACTGCTGGACCATGGCGTAGAGTTGGTCCCCGTCGAGGGCGTACCGCCCCGGCTCCACCTTGGTGGCGTCGGTGTTCTGCAGATAGCGCAGCGCCGCGGCGATGCCCTCGCCCAGATGATAGTAGTAGTGCGCGTTTTTCAGCTGATCGATAACCATGGCAGTCTCCTTTTGTGATTGGCCTTTTTGCCGGTCTGGCGGTATTTTTGCCTCTATGGAATCGCAACTGGATCTAGTGGAGGCCCGGGTGCTGGGTGCCCTCATCGAAAAAGAGATCAGCACCCCGGAATACTATCCCCTGACGCTCAACTCCCTGGCGGCGGCCTGCAACCAGAAGAACAACCGCGACCCGGTGGTGGAGTTCGACGAGAAGGCGCTGGTCCGCGCCCTCGACAGCCTGCGCCTCAAGCAACTGGCGCGTATGGTCAGCGGCGCCGACCAGCGGGTGCCCAAGTACTACCACCGCGCCGGGGAAACCCTGGGCCTGGAGCGGCCCGCTCTTTCGCTGATCTGTGAGCTCTTGCTGCGCGGCCCGCAGACCGTGGGCGAATTGCGCGGTCATTGCAGCCGGCTCTGGGAATTCGCCGGGCTGGAAGAGGTCGAGGCCGGGCTACAGGCCCTGATGGATCGCCAGGAGGGTGGCCTGGTGGCCCGCCTGCCGCGCCAGCCAGGGCGCAAGGAATCTCGCTACGCCCACCTGCTCTGCGGCACCCCTCAGCTGCCTGCGGAGGAGCGCCCACCTCGCCTGGAAGCGGCCACCCTGGAGGTGCGGGCCGAAAACGAGCGCCTCGCCCTGATGGAGGGCGAAGTCCAGCGCCTGAGCCGGGAGTTGGAAACCCTGCGCGGGGAATTCGCCCAGTTCCGCAGGCAATTTGAGTAGGGCGCTCACCTCATTCTCACCAGCCGCGCCCCCAGGTCGTAGCTGCGCAGTTCCGGATCGCTGGCACCGCGATCGGCCGACCTCAGGTGCCGCGCTTCGTTGCCAAAACCACCGCCCCGCATGGTGCGGCGACCCATGCTGAGGCGCCCGCCGGGTTCCGCCTGCGTGCTGCCTGAGTAGAACTCGAACCAGTCGTTACACCACTCCCACACATTGCCGTGCATGTCGTACAGGCCCCAGGGATTGGAGAGCCTGGTCCCCACCTCGTGGGCGTACGCCGAATCCTGGCGCCAGGCGTTTTCGTAAAGCCAGGCGTATTCGGTCAGCTGATCGGCGACGTTCCCGCAGGACCAGCGGGTCGTCGTTCCGGCGCGGCAGGCGTATTCCCACTCGGCTTCGGAAGGCAGCCGGTACAGGGAATCCCCCGCCGCATCGTTGAGCCGGCCGATAAACTCCTGGACATCGAGCCAGGAGATCATCGCTGCCGGACAGCGGGCGCTGTTCAACGCGTAGACCTCCCCCAGCCAGGGGCGCGTTCCCATCACCGCCATCCACTGCTGCTGGGTGATCTCGTATTTGCCCAGATAAAATCCAGTGTTGATTTCCATCTGGTGGATCGGCCCCTCGTCGCTGGTGCGCCCCGACTCTCCCGGGGCCGCGCCCATCGCGAAGATCCCCGACTCGATCCACACGAAATCCATCGCCAGTCCGCCAGGCAAGGCCACGCTGAGTTCATGCTCGAAGACCTCGCCTCCCTGGCCGACCTCGGCGATCACCCTGGGCCGAAAGTTGACCCCTTGGGTCCCGGGCACGTCAGCCCCGGCATTCCAGACGATATGTTTGCCCTTGCCCGGCCTGATCCCCCACCCCACATCCCCGCTGAAGCTGTGCGCCGGCACCTGCCAGGTCTGCCCCCGGTCCGACGAGATCTCCACCGAGACGGCCATCGGCCCCCCGTCCTGGTAGTCCACATCGTAGGTGATATCCACCAGCAGGGCGCCCGGCCGCTGCTTGGCCTGCACGTTGGTCACCACCGGCGCGTGGCCGGCCACTGCCGCGCCGGCCCACAGCCAGATGCCGAAAAGGACGACTGCCCCCCTGGCCATATCTCCCCGCCTCAAGGGATCTTCAATTCAAAGGGCGCACCGATGGCCGATCCGGCGCGGGTATAGAGCGAGCGTGCGTCCAGGGTGAAGGGCGGACCTATCGCCAGCCCCGACCTTGCCCATGCCCCCTGCGCCAGCAACCAACGGGCCAGGGCCAGCAAGACCCCGGCCAGCCACTTTCTGCCCGTCGGTGCAATCGCCGCTGAACTCACCGCGCCTCCTGCCCGCTCAGGACTTGAAAGACCGGTCGAAGAGCGCGGCAATGGCCCGCCGGCCGCTCTCCTCGATCAGGCGCGTGCCGGTGCCGGTGAAGTGGGGGTGCTGGATCACCGGCGTCTGGGTAGAGGCCCAGCGCTCCTCCTGCCAGGCGAACCACCCTTCCTTGCCCTGATCGAAGACGAAGAGGGGTTTGTTGCACAGTTTGGCGAACTCCGCGCCCCAGCCCGTGCCACCCTTTACCGTGCCGTCTTCCTGAATCTTGCCCACCACGTAGATTTCCTGGCCCTCGTTGATCTGGTACCAGATGCTTTGTAAGATTTTGCGGAAGGTGGGGGTCTCGGTGTAGGTGCGGTGCAGCAGCCGCGAGACATACCCCAGGCTGACATCCCCCTTCTGCAGTTCTTCGTGGTTGAGCACGCGTATCCCGCGCTGGCGGGCGATCTGGTGGCCTTCGAAGGTGAAATTCACCTCGTCGATGCCCAGCCTTTCGGCGTTGGCCCCAAACTCCCCCTCGGCCCCATTGGCTCCCCCGCTGAAGAGAATGCATTCCTTGGGATCTAAGAACATGGTCTGCTCCTTTCTCAGAGGCTCAGAATATAAAACCTTGATAGCATCCGGAGAAGGCGATACTTTTGCGGTGGAACCCAAATAAGAGGAGTATTTCGGTGACCGACACCCGCTTTCTGCTGACCGACGGCCAACTGCAGCACTTCCTGCAGCACGGCTACCTGACCCTCAAGACCCAGTTGCCCGCCGAATTTCACCAGGAGGTCTACCGGCGCACCGAGGAGGTCTTCGCCAAGGAGGGCAATGCCGGCAACAACATCCTGCCCCGCATCCCCGAGCTGCACCAAGTCTTTGCCGACCCGGTGCTCAGCGGGGGCCTGGCCAGCCTGCTGGGCCCCTCTTATCTCATGCACTCCCACCGCCACTGCCACATCAATCCGGCCGGCAGCAAGGGGGGGGGCTGGCACAAGGACAGCTACTGGGGCTTCCACAAGGTGCGCTCCCACCGCACCCGCTGGGTGATGATCTTCTACTACCCCCAGGACACCACCATGGAGAACGGCCCCACGGCGGTGATGCCGGGAACCCAGTGTTACGAGCAACGGGCCGCCGACGAAGCCACCGAGATCCAGCTGCCGGTGTGCGGCGAGGCCGGCACCGCTACCCTGGTCCATTTCGACCTGTGGCACCGGGCCACCCCCAACCAAACCGAGCACAACCGCTACATGATGAAATTCCAGTTCACTCGCCTGGACGAGCCCACTGGCCCCTGCTGGAACCACCAGCAGCACAACTGGCAGGACGGAGTGATGGGGGCGCAACTGTGGCAGTGGCACTTAGGCGGCAAGGCCCCGCAATCGATCAAAGCTGACGGGAAGTTGGCCACCGCCCTTGACCGGCTCAAGAGCGCTGATCCGGCCGCGCGGGCCAAAGCCGCCAGCCAACTCGGGCTGATGGGAGCCGAGGCTGCCGAAGCCGTGCCGGCCCTGGCCTTGGCCCTGCGCGACAGCGCTGAGCCGGTGCGCCTCAACGCCGCTTATGCCCTGGGCGCTGTCGGCGGCCCGGCAGTGCCCGCCCTAGTCGAGGCCCTGGGCACCCAAGCCAAGGAGGTCCAACTGGACGCTGCCTACGGCCTGGCCCTGGCTGGAGGGGCCGCAGTGCCGGCCCTGAGCGAAGCCCTTGGTCACGCCGACGAGCAGGCCCGTGGTGATGCCGCCTTTGCTCTGGGCGATATGGGCGCCCAGGCCGACGAGGCCGTAGGGCGGCTGACCCGCCTGGGCGGCGACCCTTCCCCCTTTGTGCGGCGCCATGTGGCCGAGGCCCTGGGCACCATTGCCCGCCATCCCGAAACCGCGGTGCCCTCGCTGGAGGGATTGCTGGGTGACAAGGATCCCCAGACCCGCTTCAACGCCGCCTATGCCCTGGCCCGCTTCGGGACCAGGGCCGAAACCGCGGTGCCGGCCCTGGCCGTCGCCTTGGGAGACGACAACCGCTACGTGCGCAACCACAGCGCCGAAGCCCTGCGCCATATCGGCACGCCCGCCGCCCAGCAGGCCCTGATGGACTTCCTGCTGGTCTCGCGCTGGTGCCCCATCACCACCAAGGAAAGTACATTTTAAATTTCCCATCCGAGCGCATCTACTGAGGAGATCTCTAAATGCTGAGCAAGGAACAGATCGCCTTTTTCCACGAAAAGGGCTTTGTACACATCCCCCAGGTCTTCACCCCCGCCGAAGTGGACGCCCTGGACCGGGACCTGGAACGCCTGGTCAGCGACTGGTCTTCCACTAATCAGGGCTGGGTGGGACCCTGGCGCCGGGTCTACATGGACGAGAAGACCGAAAAGAAATCGCAGCTGACCGCCATGCACGACCTCCACCTGTATTCCCAACCCTGGTCCCGGGCCGTGACCCATGCCCGGCTCACCGAGGCAATGAGCGACCTACTGGGGCCTGACGTGGAGCTGCACCATTCCACCATGCACATCAAACCCCCCGAAACCGGCCACCCCTTCCCCATGCACCAGGACTGGGCCTTCTACCAGCATCAGGACGGCCGCTACGTGGACGTGTTGGTCCACCTCGACGACACCTGCCACGCCAACGGCGAGATCCGCTTCCTGGCCGGCTCCCACCAGCAGGGTGCCCTGGAGCATATCACCCAGACCGCCGAAGGCCCCTGCACCCCCCACCTGCCCACTGACCAGTACCACCTAGAAGACACAGTGCCAGTGCCGGCCAAACGCGGCGACGTGGTCTGTTTCTGCATCCACACCATCCACGGCTCCCACATCAACACCACCGATCAGGCCCGCCGCCTGGTGCGCATCGGCTACCGCCATCCGGACAACGTACAAACCGCCGGCCAGAGCTGCGGCCGCCCAGGGCTCATGGTCCGCGGCTATCGCTTGCGCCGCGAAGGACAGCAAGCTTTCAGCACCGCCGGCCCGCCGGCCTGAATCACTTCGCCAGTTCCACCGGTTCCAGCACAAAATCGAGGAGCAGGTCCCCGGTGTGGTCCATGCGCGAGTTGTGGGAGAGGTTCCAGAAGCCGTCGTACTCTTCGTCGCTGGCATCGAAATCCAAGAAGGACCAGCTCACCCCGATAATCTCCCCTTCCTGCAACTGGTGGACCACACTGCTGTCTGGGCCGGCCCAGTTCAGATCGTCGAAGGGGGTCACCCAGAGTTCCTGATACACCTTGCCCTTCCCTCCGTGAACCCCCTCGTATTTCCAGCCCACATCCGCAAAGGGCGGCGTACACGCCCATTGCGCCTTTCCCCACAACCACATGGTCCAGTCCTTGCTCTCGGGAGGAAAGAAGATGTGGTAGTTCTGGGCCTGAGCGCTCCGCCACCGATTCTCCAGCGTCGAATCCGCCGCTGAGAATCCATTGTAGATCCCCCCGTTGTGGTCGGCGTCCACCACGATCTCAAAGATATCCCCGCCCCAGATCCCCTCGGGAGGCAGACCTCGTTCTATGTTGAGGATATCGTCGTACCCCTCCACCGCAAAATAGAGGCGGTTGCGGGTTTTGTTCCAGCCCACGGCGGTGCGCAGGGCCAGATCCTGCTCGTCGACCTTGGTGCCGTTGCCCTTCTCCGTATCCATCAGGTCTGCCGTGCTGGTCCAGTATTTTTCCGGAACGATCTTCCAGTCGCCCAGGTCGCCGTCCATCGCCGGGAGCAGGCTGTCTGGGAACTGGAACACCTTATAGGTTTTCCCGTCGGGAAGGTGGGCCAGGGCGACCCCGGCCTGGCTGATCCACAGGGCGAGGGTGAAGAGGGACAAAGTCAACACACGCATGGGTGATGCTCCTCTATACTAGGGGGTCTATGCTAGGGGGTCTGGTCGGTGTAGATGCGCAAATCGTCGATCCAAATCCGCTGCTCGTGCGGCACCCCCGGTCCGTAATAGGGGGTCATCAGGAACTGGTCGATCTTCATGTTTGTATGTTGCCCGGTGCGGAAGACCACCTGCCGCTCGTCCAAAAGTTTTTTTCCGTCCAACCAGTACTGCAACTCCCCGTCCTTCACCCCGATTCCATCCACGATGGAATTGAGCTTGAAACGGGCCCGCACCTGATGCCAGTCGCCCTTGTAATGGGGCCCAGAGGATTCGCCAAAATAGATCCGCTCTGGCTGCCAGTACTTGCCGTTGGCGTGTATCGCTCCCGTCTTGTAGCAATCCTCTTCCCCACGGCCGTCTGAGTTGCCATTGCAGCCGGCCACCGCGCGCGCCTCGGTGATCCCCACCAGATCCTGGTCTAGACGTTCTTCGTCGATATTGGCCCCGTCCTGGATGGCCAGCCGGGGCCGGCCGTCCACCACCTCCACATAGAAAGTGAGGTGGGTGCGGGCCGGGCCCACATAGTCCGGGTCGGCATTGGTGATAAAGTGAAACTCGTGCGGATGGTAACCCCGCCCGGTCCACCCCCAGTCGGCGCTGTGTTTGATGGAGAACTCCAGGGTGACGCTCTCCACCGGGGGCAAGGGCAGCCTGGCCCCCCCGCCGTCGGTATTGATCGCCCCGGCCTTGGCCCAATGCCACACGCAGGCGCGGCTGCTGCCCGGTAGGTGTTCCTGGTCGGTGATCTGCATGTGCGGACCGTCGTACCAACCCCGCATCTCCCAGTTCTGGTCCTCAAAGGGTTCCTCGAAGAGCAGCACCTGGGCCACGGTGTCAGGGGCCGTGGGCGTCTGGGCCGCGCAGCCGGCAGCAGACAGGAGAGAGAGGACCAGTGCGAGCGGAAGTTTCATAGTTTCAGGCCTCGATCCAGAACACGCGGTACTCCAGGCGCGCGTCGTGGTAGTGGGGCCGGCGCAAACTGCCGCCGATGCCAAAACCCCAGGAGAAGACCTCCTCCTCCAGCGAGGGCCCGATTCGGGTCTGGTCCTTTTCCTCGCTGCCAGAGCCGATGATCAGCCGCCCACCGGGGGCCACCACCTCCTGCAAGAGCCGGCGCACCAAGTCGGGCTGTCGCCGCCGGGGCACGTACTCCAGGCCGGTGCGTACGAAGTCGAAGCGCTGGGGCGGAACCCAGTCGATGGCATTGCCCACCCAGATGCGCTCGGCCCACTGGGGCAGCCGCGACCGGGCCAGGGCCGCCAATTCCGGGGCGATATCCAGCCCGTACGGCTCCACCCGCCGTCCCTGTTCCCCGGCCCATTGCTGGACGCATTCCATCAGGTGCCCGCTGGCGCAGCCCACGTCTAGAAAAGCGCCATCCCGATCCATGGCCTCGGCGACCAGCGAGCGGGCCTGACGCCAGTACGCCTCGTCGCCACTGTGGCCCGACTGGCTGCGCGGATTGTCGCCGGCCAGGTACGCGCGGGTGATCACCGCCATGCCCCGCTGGTGCCAGCCGGCCTCGTCGATCTGGCCGGCTTCGAGGGCGGCCTCCGCATCGGCGAGCAACTTGTAGCCTCGATTCTTGGCCCTCTCGATGGGTTCCTCTGCCATGTTTCCCCTTCTCCTGGCAAGGCGAGCTATTGGCATACTAACGATAAACAAAAGCCCTCCCAAGGCCCTCTTCCACCGGAACACCCCGCTGCGGTGGGCTTCCCTTCCCTAAACGCGGTTGCCGGCCCCCCTCTTCTGCCATAGTATAAAGGGCTCGATTCCCCAGCCGCCTTTTTCCCGCGAGGATCTCCTGACATGGCTCAACTCCAACCGGTGCTGGTCGACGGCCAGTGGCGCCCCGCCAAAAACACGGGCGTCTTTTCACCCCTCAATCCCGCCACCCGCCAGCCCACCGGCGAGGTTTTCCCCATCAGCAGCCGCGAAGAGGTGGAGGAGGTGATCGAGGCGGCGGCGCGCGCTTCGGAAGCCCTGCTGGGTATTGACTCCGAAGCGCGGGCCCGCTTCCTCGAACGCTTCGCCGGCCGCATCGAGGCCCGCCGGGCCGAGATCGTCGCCCTGGCCCACACCGAAAGCGCCCTGCCGGTCAAGCCCCGCCTCGACGAGGTGGAACTGCCGCGCACCACCGGCCAACTGCGCCAGGCCGCAGCGGCGGCCCGCCAGGGGTCCTGGACCCTGCCCACCATCGACACCAAGGCCGGCCTTCGCTCCTTCTTCGCCCCCCTCGAAGGAGGCGTGGTGGTCTTTGGCCCCAACAATTTCCCCCTGGCCTTCAACAGCGCAGCCGGCGGGGATTTTGCTGCGGCCATCGCCGCCGGCAACCCGGTGATCGCCAAAGCCAATTCCTCCCATCCGGGCACCACCCGCCTGCTGGCCGAAGAGGCCCTGGCCGCCCTCAAAGAAGCTGAACTTCCAGCGGCCACCGTACAGCTGATCTACCGCACCGACCACCAGGTGGGCCAACGCCTGGTCTCCCACCCGCAGGTGGGGGCCACCGGGTACACCGGCTCGCGCCACGCCGGGCTGGTGCTCAAGGAGGCCGCCGACCGGGCAGGCAAACCCATCTACCTGGAACTGAGCAGCATCAACCCGGTGCTCATCCTGCCGGGGGCCCTGCGCGAGCGGGCTGCCGAGATCGCCGGGGAGTTCACCTCCTGCCTGCTGGCCGCCGGGCAGTTCTGCACCAATCCCGGCGTGGTGCTGCTGCTCAAGGGGGCCGAAACCGAGGCCTTCATCGGTTTGATCGTCGAAAAATTCCGGGCTGCCGCCGTGGGTACCCTGCTGGGCGAAGGCGTCGAGCACAACCTGGGGCATAGCGTGGCGGCCCTGCAGCAGGCCGGGGCCGAATTGCTGGTGGGCGGCGCGGCCGGCGGCGGTACGGGTTGTTCCTTCCAGAACACCCTGCTGCGGGTGGAGGGCCGCCGCTTCCTGGCCACCCCCGAACAACTCCAGCAGGAAGCCTTCGGCAACGCCAGTCTGCTGGTGGTGGCCGACGACGAGGACCAGGCCGAAGCCCTCTGCCGCGCCTTGGAGGGCAACCTGACCGGCACCCTGTACACCGACCGGGCCGGCAGCGACGAGGCCCTGTACCAGCGCCTGGCCCCCATCCTGCGCCGCAAGGTGGGCCGCCTGCTCGACGACAAGATGCCCACCGGGGTGGCCATCTCGCCGGCCATGAATCACGGCGGGCCCTATCCGGCCACCGGCCATTCGGGCTTCACCGCCGTGGGTATCCCCGCCTCGCTGCGGCGCTTCGCCATGCTCCAGTCCTTCGACAATATGCGCCCCGACCATCTGCCCCCTGAATTGCGCGACCAGAACCCCACCGGTCAGTTGTGGCGCTGTATCGACGGGGCCTGGACCGAGGGCAACGTGCCGGCCAAGACATGAGCGAATCCTCCCTGATGGGGGCCGTGGCCCAGGTGCGGCGGCACACCGGCGTAGTCCTACCCGTGTACCTGCCCGCCAGCGCTGACATCGCTCTGGGCACTGCCCTGCTTTCCGACACGGTGCAGGCCCTGCTGCTGCTGATAGAAAACCCCGCCTCCATCTGTCTGAGTGTGGACGGGGAGGGCAACGGCCAGGAGGTGGCTGCCCGGCTGGCCAGCCAGTACGGGGTCCGATGCTGTTGCATTCCCCACAACCGGGGCAAACTCCAGGCCCTGCGCCAGGGTATTGCCCTGTTGTGGCAAGAGCCGGAGCTGGCGTACTTCGCCACCGTCGACGCCGACGGCGACCACTTTGCCAACGAGCTGCCCAATCTGGTGCGCGCCGCCCGCCACGCCCAATCCCGCGCCAGTGAGGTGATGGTCCTGGGCCGGCGGATCTCGCGCCACCGGCCCATGGGGCTGGCGCGGGGGGAGTTCGAGGAGCTGGCCGACCGCGTGTTGCTCGACGCCCTGGCCTTTCACGCCGCCCGCACCGGCACCCCCCTGCGCCTGGAGTACGCCACCGCCCTGGAGGAATTCCCCGATTTCCACTCCGGGTACAAGCTCTTCAGCCGCGGGGCAGCCGATGCCGCGTTTATGCGGGAACCCCAACTGTGCGGGGTGGGCGAGACCGCTTACTACCGCCACGGGGTCGAGGCGGTGCTCACCGTCGAGGCCCTGCTAGGGGGGGCTCGCCTGGTCTCGGTCAACCGCAGCACCTTCGACGAGCAGCCCCTCTCCACCTTTGGCAAACTGGAACGCTGCCAGCTGGTGGCCGACAAGATGGTGTGG
>CAMAVQ010000120.1 GCA_945861755.1 Gemmatimonas phototrophica | reverse complement strand
GGTCGCGCCTGCTGGCAGCACCAGTAGGAAGAGCGCTGCCAGCAGGCGGACGGGCATTATTCGGCCAGGGCCTTGAGACTCTGGGCGCGCAGCGGGTGGCGCAGGCGGCCCAGGGCCCTTTCCTTGATCTGGCGGATGCGTTCGCGGGTCACCCCCAACAGGCTGCCGATCTGATCGAGGGTCAGGGCCTCGTTGCCGTCCAGACCGAAATAGCGCAGGATCACATAGCGCTCCCGGTCGTCCAGACAGCCCAGGACCTTGTCGACCTGTTCCCTGGCCGAGGTGCGCAGGATGCCGCTGTCCGGGGCCTCCTGGCGGGTGTCGGCCAGGGTGTCGAGCAGGTTGCGCTCGTCGTCGTGTTCAAAGGCTTCGTCCAGGGAGCAGGTGGACCGGGCGCTGAGCATGGTATCCACCACTTCTTTGGTCGAGATCTCCAGTTGGGCGGCGATTTCTTCGACATCGGGCTCGCTCTCGCGTCCCTGGCCCAATTGCCGGGCGGTTTCGGCGATGTCGCGCAGCAGGCTCAGCTTATTGAGCGGCAGGCGCACGGTGCGGGCGTGTTCGGCCAGGGCCTGGAGAATGGATTGCCGGATCCACCACACCGCATAGGAGATGAACTTGTACCCCCGGGTGCCGTCGAAGCGTTCAGCGGCAGTCAGCAGGCCCAGGTTGCCGGCGCTGATCAGATCGGAGAGGGAAAGGCCGCGGTTTTGGTAATGTTTGGCCACATCAACCACGAAACGCAGGTTGGCCTTGACCAACTCGTCGCGGGCGCCCAGATCTCCTTTCTCAATCTGGGCCGCTAGTTCGACTTCCCGCTCGCGGGAAAGGGGTTTGGAATCGGTGATATCGTTGAAATAGAGATTGAGTAGATCCTCTCTATCGTGCAGAGATTCTGGCATGGCTCACCTGTTGCATGGGGAGTTGGGGGGGCTGGATAAGGGACTTGAGCAGGACCCAAAGGTCCTGATGGCACGGGGGGAGCCGAAGCTGGGACAGCGCAGGAAAGGTCGCAACATGATAAAATTCTCTGATAATTCGATATAAATAATCGCGAACACTCCGTCAAGTTTTATTTAATTTTCCACCCCAGATTCCCTTCGAGCCAGGGCTTGCCACCGGTATAGAGAACATGTTAGCCTTGCTGCGCCGCGACCCCATCTTAATCGGCATCCTGTTCCTGGCCTTGATCTTGCGGCTGGCCTATGTCCTGCAGGCCAGCTCGACTCCCCTGGCCGAGGTGCTGCTCTTAGATTCCGATTTCTACGACCGGCAGGCCAGGTCCCTGCTGGCGGGGAAAGGGTGGACCGAGGGGGTATTTTTCATGAATCCCCTCTATGCCTACCTGCTGGCCTTTGTTTATTGGATCGGAGGTCCCCACTGGGGTAGTATGGTTGGCGTGCAAGTGCTGATGGGCACCGCCAGTTGTTGGCTGGTCTATGCCCTGGGCGTCAAGACCTGGGGGCGGCAAGTAGGGCTGATCGGGGCTGGACTATCGTCAATTTATGGGGTTTTCATCTTTTACGACGGCGCCCTGCTCACCGCCACCCCCATCCTCTTCCTCAACCTCCTCGCCCTTTATGGTCTGCTGCGGTGGCGGGAGACGAATAGGTCCGGCTGGTTGTGGCTCGCCGGTGGCAGCATGGGTTTGTCGGCGCTGGCCCGGCCGCTGATCCTGATCTACCTGCCGCTGCTGGGAGGCTGGTTTGCCGTTAGAAGGCAGATTTGGGCCTGGGGGAAGGTGGTGATAGGCTGCAGCCTGGTGCTGGGACCGGTGCTGGCGCGCAACTGGTTGGTGGGTGGAGCATTTGCTCTGACAACCTCCTCTGCGGGCATGAATTTCTATGTGGGCAACAACCCTCAGGCTACCGGGATCTATGCCCAGGCCGACTTTGTTCCCAGCGCCGAGCCGGACCAGGAGCGGCAGGAGTTCTTGCGGGAAGCAGAGCGACGCCAGGGACACCCGCTGACCCCGGCCTTGGCTTCGGCGTACTGGCTGGGGGAAGGCTGGAACTTCATTCAGCAACAGCCAGGTCAGTACCTGACCTTGCTCTGGCGCAAATTCTACCTGTTCTGGAGTGAGGTGGAGTCCCAGAACAATCTGAGTTATTACTTTGCCCAGGAATGGGTTCCTTCCCTGCGTCTGTGTTTGAACTGGGGGTGGGTGGCGCCGCTGGCGCTGGCTGCCTGGGGGGTGTGGGGGAGGCTGCGCCGGGAAACGCTCCTGGAGTTGTATGGCCTCGCTTATCTGCTGGGGTGTCTGCTCTTTTTTGTTTCCTCCGAATACCGCCTGCCGGTAGTACCTGTCCTGCTGCTCTGGGCGGCGCTGGGATTGAGCGAAGGATGGCAGGCCCTGCGGCGCCGGCAGTGGGGCAAAGTCGGGGTCGCGGCGCTGGCGGCGGCGGGGCTGGCCCTGCTGGTCAACCACGCTGATCCCTTGGTCCAACGGCTGCATTCCAGGCGCGTCGACTATTACAACTTTGCCGTGCTCTACGAGCGCCGGGGAGATTATCAGCAGGCTGGGGAGATGATCGGGCGTTGCCTAAAAATCGACCCCGACTTCGCCCCGGCCCGCCAGACCCAGGCCAGGTTGGCGGAACACCGCGCCCTGAACCTGAGTCCGGCCGACGAGGAAGAGGCCGCCCGCGGATTGCGCCTGTACGGAGAGGGCCGGTACGCCGAGGCTGCGGAGGTCTTCGCCGTCCTGGTCGCCCGTACCCCCGGGCAGGCGCGGCTGCACAACACCCTGGGGCTGTGTTACTACAAGACCGGGCAATTTGCCCGCGCTGACGAGGCGTACCAACAGGCACTGGTCCTCAATCCTGGTTATGCCCTGGTCCACTACAATCTGGGCCTGCTCTGGCTGGCCCAGGGGCAGCCGGTCCGGGCTGCAGGCGCCTTGCAGCAGGCCCTCGCCCTAGACCCGCAGTACCTCGCAGCGCGCTATAAACTGGGGGAGATCCTAGCCCGCCAGGGGGACAGGACCGGGGCATTGGCCGCCTGGGAGCGGATATTGGGTCAATACCCCGGTGACACGGTCTTGCGGGGGAAGGTGGATTCACTCAGGGCACTGGCGATTGGAGGAGAGTGATGGCCGGGCAGTTCATCCAGATTCGGGGGGCCAGTGAAGGTTCTCTGCACCAGGTGGACCTAGACCTGCCCCTGGGGGAATTGATCTGCCTGCTGGGGCCGGATGGTGGGGGGAGCCGCGATCTGGCTTTCCAGGTGCTCTACACCGAAAGCCGGCGGCGTTATGCCCAAGTACTGTCGGCCTTCGAGCGCGAGGCCCTGGGAGGCGGATCACCGGTGGCCGTCGACCAGGTGCGCGGCCTGCCTCCTGCCCTCTACTTGGACGGCCGGCTGCGGCAGCGGCAAAGTGTGGCCGGGATACTACAGTTAGCGGGCCAGTTGGACCCTTTGTGGCTGGAGAGGGGGCAATGCACCTGTCCGGACTGCGGGGGGACCTGCAGGGCTGCGACCCCGGAGGCCGCTGCCGATGCGGTGATTGCGGCTTTGGCAGGAGAATCCTGCCTGATACTGGCCCCCCTGGACCTGGGACTCGGGGTGCGAGAAGAGTTGCGCCGGGCCGGTTTTCTGAGAGTGAGGCTGGGCGGGCAGGTCCACCGACTGGATCTGGAGGGGCTGGCTGAGGGGCCAGGCGAGGTGGTGGTGGACCGGGTGCCCGGCGACGCGGCCCATCGCAGCCGCTTGGTCGAGGCCTGCCGCCAGGCCCGAACCCTGGCCAAAGGCCGCAGCCTCTTCACTGGGGTCCAGGGCGGCCCGGCGCTGTGGCTCAACCAGCAGCTCAGTTGCGTCCAGTGCGGCCGGCAATTCCCCCAGTTGAGCGCCGAGGAGCTGGGTGTCGGCTCGCCGCGCCCGGTCCAGGTGGTCCTCGGCGGGTGGGACCTCCGGGAACTGCCACAAATAAAGGTGGGCGAGCTGCTAAAATTGCTCAGCACCCTTGAGGACTGCGAAGCCCTGTGCCGGCCCCTGGCAGAGGCCCAGGCTCTGGGGCTGGGCCACCTGCCTCTGGGGCGCCTGGTCGACCAGTTATCCACCGGCGAGCAACAGGCCCTACAACTGGCGTGGTGCCTGAGCCTGGGTCTCACAGGTATCCTCTATCTCTTCGAAGCCCCCAGCCGGGGCCTGGATGCGCCGGGCCAGGCGGCGCTGGCCAGAGGCCTGTTGCGCCTGGTCGCGCAGGGCAGCACCGCGGTGGTCCTCGACCACGCCGAGCCCCTGGTGGGGGCGGCGGGGCTGCTTTTCGAATGCGAATCCGGGCGGGTGGCCCAAGTCCCAAGTTGGCAGGGCTCCTCCCCGGTGCCCCCCGCTCGTTCCGGCGCCCCCACGCGGTGGTTGCGGGTCCAGGACCAGGGCCAGGCGTGGCGACTGCCCCTGGGGCGGCTGGTCTGCCTGCGCGGCCCCACGGGAGGGGGCAAATCAACCTTGCTGCATCAGGTGTTGCTAGCTGGCCTAAAGGCCCGGCGGGGCAGCGCCGTGCAGGTGGAGGGCCGGCCGGGCATCCAGCGGGTATCCCTATTGGGGCTCTTGACTGGGAGTGGTGAACGGACCCTGCTGGCTTTGCTGGGGAGCTTTGCCGGGGTGGCAAGTCTGTATGCCGAGACGGCGGGTGCGCAAAAGCAGGGATATGGCAGGGAGTGGTTTATGCTCGACCGGCCCGGGGGGCGCTGTCCCAGCTGCGAGGGAACCGGGGCCCTGCGCTGCGACTTGGAGTTTGCCGATGACCTGTCGCTGGTCTGTCCGGCCTGCGAGGGCCGCCGCTATCGACCCGAAGCGCTGGGTTTCACCTGGCGCGGGCTGACCCTGGCCCAGGTGCTGGAGCTGACGGTGACCGCGGCTGCCCACCACTTTCGCGGGGTGCCCCTGCTAGGGGAGGCCCTGCAAGCGGCCCTGGGCTGTGGCCTGGGGCATCGGCGCTTGGGCGAGGCCGGCGGCCGGCTGGGCGCAGCCGAAGGGTTGCGATTGCAGCTGGCCCTGGAGCTGAAACGGGCCGGGGCGGGCGAACTGGTGGTCCTGGAACACCCCGAGCAGGCGGGCCACCCGCGAGATCTGCAGTTACTGCTCGCCATACTCCAGGCACTCAGGGCGGCCGGAACTTCGCTGCTGGTGGAGACCCATCACCCGGTATTGCTCAGGGCAGCCGATTGGCTGGTCGAGGTCCGGGAAGGCCGGCAGATGGGCTGCGGCCCGGGTCCGGATGCTTGACGGAAGCGGTCATCCCTGTATATTCTTGATGAAATTGCAGCTTGGGATTTCGCTCAAGTCCAGATAGAGGGGTTTGCCTAGGTGGCAGCTTTCCCCGCCCTCTGGCAGCAACCCCTCGAGCAGTACATGACCCGCCTATCCCCAACATCTCTCCCCCGACCAACCGATCAACACCACCCTCCCAAATACAAACACCAGAGGCGGAGCTTGGACGCCTGGTGTGCGGCAGGGGAGGAACTGATTCCCGAGGCGTCCCGACTCCGGACTGGAGTTGCCGCTTTCCACAGGAGGAAAGTATTTGATGGCTGAAATTCTGACGGCTGAAGAACCGGGCAAAAAACACGAAGAGCGCGACTCGGTAGTCATCCGTTTTTCGGGTGATTCCGGCGATGGCATGCAGTTGACCGGCGACCAGTTCACCAACGCGGTGGCCATTCTGGGCAACGACGTGAGTACCTTCCCAGACTTCCCCGCTGAGATCCGCGCCCCGGCCGGCACGATCCCCGGGCTCAGCGGATTTCAGGTCAATTTCGGCGCCAACGAACTCTACACCGCCGGGGATGCGCCCCAGGTGCTGGTGGCGATGAACCCAGCAGCCCTGCGTGCCAATCTCAGTGACCTGGAGCCGGGCGGGGTGATCATCGTCAACAGCGACACCTTCACCCGCAACAACCTGCGTAAGGCCGGCTACGAAGGCAATCCCCTCGAGGACAACACCCTACAGGGGTACGAGGTGCACCAGGTGCCCCTGACCACCATGACCCGCAAGGCGCTGGAGGATCTGGACGAACTGAGCACCCAGCAGAAGGATCTCTGCAAAAACGCCTTTGCCCTGGGTCTGGCCTTCTGGATGTTCGACCGCCCCCTCGACATCACTCTGGGCTTTTACGAGAAGAAGTTCGCCAAACGGCCCCAGGTGGTCGAGGCCAATACCCGGGTGCTCAAGGCCGGCTACCACTACGGCGAAACCGCCGAAACTTTCCAGAGACAGATGAAGGTACCCCGGCGGCTCCTGGTTGAACCTGGGGAGTACCGGCGCATCACCGGCAACGAGGCCATGGTTCTGGGTATGGTGACGGCGGCCAGCAAGTCCGGCAAGCAGCTTTTTTATGGCAGCTATCCCATCACCCCGGCCACGCCCATACTCGAGGGCCTGGCGGCGCTGAAGAACTTCGACGTGCGCACCTTTCAGGCCGAGGACGAAATCGCCGCCATGGGGTCGGTGATCGGTGCCGCCTTTGGCGGGGCGCTGGCCGCCACTGCCACCAGCGGCCCCGGCATCGCCCTCAAGAGCGAGGGCATGAACCTGGCGTTGGTGCTGGAATTACCCATGCTGATCATCGATGTGCAGCGAGGGGGACCCAGCACCGGATTACCCACCAAGACCGAGCAGACCGATCTGCTCCAGGTGCTCTTTGGCCGCAATGGAGAAAGTCCCATACCCGTGCTGGCGGCGGCCACGGCCGGGGACTGCTTCGACATGGCCATCCAGGCCTTCCGCATCGCGGTGCGCTACATGACCCCGGTGATCCTGCTCTCGGATGGGTACATCGCCAACAGCTCCGAGCCCTGGAAGATCCCAGATCCAGACGCAATTGCGCCCTTTTTGGTGGAGTACCGCACCAATCCAGAGGGGTACCAGCCCTACATGCGCGATGCCGAAACCCTGGCCCGGCCCTGGGTGATCCCCGGGACTCCGGGACTGGAACACCGCATCGGCGGCTTGGGCAAGCAAGATGGCAGCGGCAATGTCTCCTATTCGCCCCAGGACCACGAGTACATTGTCAAGACGCGCGCCGAGAAGGTGGCCCGCATCGCCGAGTTTATCCCCGAGCAAGAGGTCTTCGGTCCGGAGCATGCCGACCTACTGGTGGTGGGTTGGGGAGGGACCTTTGGAGCCATCCGCGCCGCGGTGGAACTGGCCCAGCGCCATGGAATGTCGGTGGCCAGCGCCCATCTGCGCTACCTCAATCCCTTCCCGCGCAACCTGGGTCAGGTGCTAGGCCGGTACAAGAATATCCTGGTACCAGAATTAAACCTGGGCCAGCTTGCCCTGCTGCTGCAGGCCCACTTTCCAGTGCGGGTCCAGCAGCTCAACAAGGTACAGGGGCAGCCCTTCCAGATCCGCGAGATTTACAACCGGATCAAAGAAATCGCGGGTTGAGCAAAAGCATTGACCAGATGACGACAGAGGAGAGATACCGATGATAGAAGCTGTGGCAGCGCCCAAACTGACCCGCAAGGACTTTGTTTCGGACCAGGAGGTGCGCTGGTGCCCTGGGTGTGGGGATTACGCCATTCTGGCCCAGATGCAGAAGCTCCTACCCGAGATCGGTGTTCCCCGCGAGCAGATCGTCTTCGTCTCGGGGATCGGCTGTTCTAGCCGCTTTCCCTACTATATGAACACCTACGGCATCCATTCCATCCACGGAAGGGCGCCCACCCTGGCCACGGGACTCAAACTGGCCAATCCCAAGTTGAGCGTCTGGGTGATCACCGGCGACGGCGATGGACTCTCTATTGGCGGCAACCACCTGCTGCACTGTCTGCGCCGCAACGTGGATCTGAAAATCATCCTCTTCAACAACCGCATCTACGGCCTGACCAAGGGCCAGTATTCGCCGACCTCGCTGCCAGGCCACCGCACCAAAACCACGCCGATGGGGTCCATCGACTACCCTTTCAATCCGCTCTCAGTGGCCCTGGGGGCCGAAGCCACCTTTGTGGCCCGCACCCAGGACACCAACATGAAGCATCTGAGCGAAGTGCTCAGCCGGGCCGCCCGGCACAAGGGCACAGCCTTCGTCGAGATCTTCCAGAACTGTGTGGTCTACAATTCGACTGCCTGGGACCACACCACCGACCCAGATGTCCGGGACGACAACGTGCTCTTCCTCGAAGATGGCCAGCCGCTGATCTTCGGCAAGCACCGCGACAAGGGGGTACGCATGAAGGGTTTCGAGGCCGAGGTGGTTAGCCTGGGCCAGGGGGGCGTTGCCGAAAGCGAGTTGCTGGTCCACCAGGCGGATCTGCACAACACCAGTTACGCCTACATGCTCAGCCGTATGGAGAATCCCCATTTCCCGCTGCCTTTCGGGGTATTGCGCGAGGTGATTCGCCCCTCTTACGACGCCCAGGTGGAAATCCAGGTAGCCCAGGCTACCGAGAAGCTGGGCGCCGGCCAGTTGGGGAAACTGTACCGCAGCAGCGATCTTTGGGAGGTGAAGTGAGATAAGGATTTGGCAGGACCTGTCGCGATGTACCTAAACGAGGAGCCGGCCCCTGAGGTCGGCCCCGTTTTTTTTTGAGAGGAGAAAATCATGACCTGCCGCACTGTCCGCCTGTTGTCCTGGATGCTGCTCGTCGGCAGCTTTGCCGCTCTGCCGGCAGCTGCGGAGATCGAGCGGGCCGATCTGAACCTGAGCCGCACCGTCACCCAGGGTGACTGGCTGCGCCTGCGTCTGGAGATGCTGGGGCTGAATCTGAGTTATCCGGCTTACCGCATCCACCTGGAGCTCAAGCCCGAAGGGATCTATTTCACCTTTAGCGCCAGCAGCGGCATGGTCCAGCACCTGGATGAAGCCGGGCGGGGGGAAACAGAAAGGGTGCTGGCCTACCATGCCCGGGGCATGCGCCAGCAGGTAAGTCAGCTGATCCAGGATGAGTTTCCCGAATTGTGGCCGCGCTTCAACGCCGAGGATGATTTCCGGGGCCAGTTTATGGCCCCCGGAGAGGAGTGGGAGGATCCGCCCCGGCAGCTGGGGGAATGGAACCGGGACCGTTTCACCCCCAGCAAGTGAGGCTGGGGGGTTATTCGGGGTCGTGCAAAACGATGTCCCCGCGCAGGGACTCGTCGAGCGGAATGATCTTGGAGATCACCGACTCCTCGGTCGTAACCATCCAGCCCTGGATCTTCTCGCCGAAAACCACGATCTCGCGGGGCTGAGTCTGGACCACCTTGCTGGGGTCGTGGATGTGGCGCTCGAGCGAGGTGCAGAAGAAGGTATGCCTGCGGGTGACGCCTTTCTCGATGGCTTCCATAAGTTTGTCAGATTAGGGGGCAAAGCTGTGGATAGTGTCCACCAGCAGTTTGACGTTATCGCAGGGGGTGTCTGGATGCACCCCGTGCCCCAGGTTGAAGATATGGGGCAGACCCTGGGTCTGGGTCAAGATCCGTTCGGCTTCGGCGATGATGGCCGGCGGGTCGGCGAAAAGCGCGCAAGGGTCCATGTTGCCCTGCAGGGGCAGGTGTCTGCCAAAGCGCTGGAAGGCCTGTCCCAAATCGGAGCGCCAGTCGAGGCTGAGCACATCTGCACCGGTTTTAGGCAGGAGGTCGAGGAAGTGGGTCGCGCCGTTGGCGTAATAGATCCGCGGGACCCCCGATCCCTCTAGGGCCAGGAAGATGCGCTGCAGATTGGGCAGTGCCAGTTGCTCAAAAAGGGGCGCTGACAGGGCGCCGATCCAGGTGTCGAAGAGCTGCACCGCCTGAACCCCGGCGGCGATCTGGGCTTTCAGATAGGTGATGGTAACCTCGGTCAGCTTGTCCAGCAGGGCGTCGGCGGCCCCCCTATCGGCGTGGAGGAGCCGGCGAAAGTGGGTGAATTCCTTGGCACCGCCCCCTTCGACCATATAGGTGGCCAGGGTGAAGGGGGCCCCGGCAAAGCCGATGAGGGGGATATGCGGTGGCAGGGCCTGGCGGACCAGGCGGATGGTTTCCAGCACATAGGGAAGCTGAGCCTGGGGATCGATGGTGCGAAGGGCGTCGATGTCGGCGCGGCTCCGCACCGGTTTGGCGAAGACCGGGCCGGGGACAAAGTCGATCTGGCAGCCCATGGGTTCGATTGGGGTCAGGATATCGGCAAAGAGAATGGCCGCATCCACCTCGAGCATGTTGATCGGCATCAGGGTGACCTGGGCGGCCAGGTCTGGGGTCTTGAAGAGTTTGAGAATGGAACCGGTCTGGGCGCGGAGTTGGCGGTACGGCGGGAGGATGCGGCCAGCCTGGCGCATCAGCCACACCGGACGGCGGACCGGAACCTGTCCCATGCAGGCCTGCAGAAAAGTGCTGGTTACCGCGCTGGTCATAAATTTGGACATACTCCGATGGCTGGATGGCTGGTGGTGCGGGGCAGCGTCTTGAAGCGAATGCCTTCGGCGGAAAAATAGGTGCAGACGAAATCACTGGTGGTGAGGCTTGAAGAGGTGGCGTCCAGGGTCTGCTGATTCAGTTTGAGACCCAACACCAGTTGGGCGGCAATCAGATCGTACACCGCTTCGACCAGGGTGCGTCGCCGAACCATCCGCGCGATGATGCCCAGTTCGTCGGCCCGCTGGCGCAGGCGTTGCTGCTGGGCGAAGTAGTTGAGACCTAGGGTCTCGGGCAGGGCTTCGGGGGTGATGAGCGCCCAACCCGGTTCCGGGGTGTCGTCCATGAAATCGCAGCCCTTGTACGGCGCCAAATCGTTGAGATTTCCCAGCAGCGGGCGGAAGAGATTGGCCAAAACCCGGACCGTGCACGGGTGGAGGGTGCCTTGGTGTACAAACTGGGTGACCCGAGGCACCAGCACCAGGCTGTGTTCTTCGGCGTGTTCGCGCAGGGAATCGGCCAGGCGGCCGCTCATCTTCTTCTGCAATTTGAAGTCAAGTTGGATCTGGTCCTGCGAGGGCAGGGTCAGCTGCATGCGGGCCTTGAGGTCGGCGGGCCGTATCTTGTGGGCAAGAAACAGGTCCTGGCGCGGCGAGATGCTGACCCCTGTCGCGGCGGGGCGCTGCTTTTTCTCCCCCAGAGGATAGAGGTTCAGGGTGGACGGTGAGGGCTCCTTTTCCCGCGGCGCCACCGGCCTCGGTGGTGGTGGCGAGGGGCGGCGGTTCCCGCTGAACAGGTCCATCGATAGGCCTGACAGGTCCTCGGAGTCCTCGTCTATGGGGAGCGAGGTCGGCGGTTTTAGCGCTGGTTTGTTGGCTGCCGGCTTTGCGCGCTTCACCTCAGGCGGCGCATCCTTGGTGTCGGCTGGGGCAGTGGTTTCGACGGGTTCCTCATCCTCGGCTGGGAGACCCACTGATGCCGGATCCAGGGCAGGGTCCTGGGGCGGGGAGCCAAGCAGAGGTCCACCTGCCGCAGCCAGGTACTCGGGGTAACGCGCCAGCAGGGCGGCGATCTGTGGGGCCAAATGGCCATTGATGGAGAACTGATCGCGCACGCGCTGCAGCAGGAGAACGATGGAGCGCAGATCTTCCCGGTCCAAGCGGTCTTCGAGGCGAGAAAGCGGAGCCAGCAGTTCAGCGGTCCAAGTCGTGCCGAGAAAGCGGTCCTCGATGCGGGCAATGTACTCTTGCAGCGCATTGATCTCAGCCCGCAGTTGCTTGGAGATTTCTTCCACGATAGCGGTGGCCGCTGTGTCGAGAGGGACCCAGGAAAGAAGCGTTCTGGGAAAACAGGTACAAGGTACTCTGTTTCGGGGGAGGTATCAAGGAGTTTGTCTCCCCATGAATGCTCTGCTCAGGAGAGCGGGAACACCACCGAGGGTAAGACGCCGGGCCAGCGCGGCCGGGTGGCCGCCAGTGGGGCAAGCCGCGTTTGCCCGAGATACAGATGTGTTCGCCCCTGAAAAAAACGTAGACCTGTTTGCTGTACTGCTCGCCGGTGAGCTGATAGGCGGTGCGCGTGATGCTGTTGCAGTTGGTGAAAAAGGGTTCGTCCTGGGCCAGGTTCATGACCACCCGATCGTAGGTGTCTTCCAGGGCGCTTTTCTGGCGCATCAGGTGCAGGGGCAGCTCGTTGGCACGGGCGTAGATCAGTAAACGCAGACCTGGTTTTTTGAAGGTGCAATTAAGGTACTCGCGGTCGATCAGGGCCCAGTGAGGTTTGGCGAGGGGCTGGCAAAAGAAATCCAGTTTCGAGTACCAAAGTGAGCGAAGGGGGATCTTCAGGAAAAACGGGCGGAAGTGCGCGCGCAGGTTCTCGATGGTACAGGGCTGCAAGCCTTCGGGACCTGGGAGGTATGGGGAGCGGCAAATCAGGGCGTAGTCGCGAAAGATCCGCTGCAAGGTCTTGATGCGGTTCGCCTCGACATGGGCCAAGAGCTGAGGAGTGGAGAAGAGCAGGGACCAAATCTGGTCCAGCGCGTCGTTGAAGCCGGCGCTGGCCTTCTCGTCCAGTTCGCCCCCCATCAGTTGGCCGAGGCGTTGAGGGGAAACAAAACGCTTGCCAAAGATGCGGGACAGCCGTTCGGACACCGGCCAATCGTGCAGGCGCCGGCCCCCAGGTGGGGTTTCGTCTTCGCGCTCGTTGGACTGGACCGCGGTGATCTTGCGGTCCTTCTTCACCTGGTCTAATTCGGCCTGCACCTCCCTGAGAAAGGCGGGATCGAGCACGGGGTCCAGGCTGGTACTGAGTGCTTCGATCTGGGCCACTTCCGAGGCAATATCGTCGGGGGAGTGGCCCAGTTGGCTGCGTTTGTCGATGAGGCGGTCGATGGGGTTGAGCAGGCGGTGCAGGGCGCTCAGGCGGTCGGCGTAGGGCTTGACCTGAAGGGCCAGGTCCTCACAAAGGTCGGAATCCTCCAACTGACCCGTACTGCCCTCGGCTAGGCTGGTCAGCTGGTCCTTAGCGCGGAAAAGCTGGTCCCTAAGCCCAGCTTCTTCTTCGTCCTCCGAGATATATTCAAAAGTTGTGGATGGCCGGGGACAAAAAAAGAGCGTATCCTGAGTATGTCACCATCACTCACTGCCCTTTGGCGAGGGCGAAAGGATACGCTCATGGAAGAATATACTGTAGCTACGGTGCAGCAGCTAACCCAA
>CAMAVQ010000119.1 GCA_945861755.1 Gemmatimonas phototrophica | reverse complement strand
CACCGACTGCGGCCGGCGCGGCACCGAAGCCCCCTTAGGCAACGGCTACGTGCGGATCTTCACGGAATTGGTCACTGCCCGCTGGCCGGAGCGGCGGATCAACTATATCAACAAGGGCATCGGGGGTCACAAGATCACCGATCTCAAGGAGCGCTGGCGCGACGATGTGCTCTATCATCGGCCCCAGGTGCTCTCGCTCAAGATCGGCATCAATGACCTGCACAGCCACCTGCGCGGGGTCGATGGGGGCGTCAGCCCCGAACTTTTCGCCCGCACCTATGCCGAACTGATGGAACTGACCCAGCGCGAACTCAACTGCAAGTTCGTGTTGCTCACCCCCTTCTACATCTCCAACGACCGCTCGGGCCAGACCTTCCGCAGCCAGGTTTTGGATCTCATCCCGCGCTACATCGACACCGTCGAGAAGATGAGCGCCCAGTACGGCACCCGGCTGGTGCGCCTGCACGAGCACTTCCAGCAACAACTGAAACACCGCGACGCCGAAACCTTCTGCCCCGAGCCGGTACACCCCAACCACACCGGCCACCTGGTCATCGCCCAGGCCCTGCTGGAAACCCTGACTGCCTAGTGGCCCATCGCCGTTACGAGGCGGCGGGGAGCGAACCCCGGAGGTTTTTCCCGGGGAGCGGTTGAGTAGGGAAGTCCGCGTGGTGGGGGGCCGGGTAGCGGAGCGCAGCGAGCGAGAGGACGCAACACCATATAGATGATGTTGCGGGGGCCGGGTTATCGGGCTGCCCAGTGCATCTGGCGCCGCACCCCATACGTTGGGGTGCGGCGGGACGCGCCTGGGGAAAAACCGGAGCGGGTCGCTCCCCGACGACACCACAGCAACACTGTTATCACCCACTATGGCACTATGCGCGTGAAGGGTTTCGGAATACTAGCACTGATCCTGCTCTGGTTCGGGCAGGTCGCCGCTGCAACCCCGGCCGATTCGAGCCAGGTGATCCTCTTCTTCGGGGACAGCCTGACCGCCGGGTACGGCATCGCCCAGGAGCAGGCCTTCCCGGCGCTGATCCAGGACCGCCTCGATTCGCTGGAGTGGAAGTACCAAGTGGTCAATGCCGGCCTCAGCGGCGAGACCTCTGCCGGCGGACTGCGGCGCATCGCCTGGATGCTGAGGCGCAGGGTGGAGGTCTTCGTGCTCGAACTGGGGGCCAACGACGGGCTGAGGGGCGTGCCACTAACAGAGACCGAGCGCAACCTGCAGGCGATCATAGACAAGGTGAAAGGACGGTATCCGCAAGCGAAGCTGGTGGTGGCCGGCATGCGCCTGCCCCCCAACCTGGGGCCGGAGTACACCGAAGGCTTCCGGGCGATCTTCCCCCGCCTGGCCGAACGCAACGGCACCGCACTGATCCCCTTCCTGCTGGAGGGGGTGGCCGGCGTGCCCGAACTGAACCTGCCCGACGGCATCCACCCCACCCCGGAAGGTCACCGTCTGGTCACCGCCACAGTCTGGCAGGTGTTGGAGCCCATCCTGCGACAAAAATAATCACCCCGTCTGGCGCAACACCGCCAGCGGCGGGGCGGTGTGGACCCTGCGGCTGCCGCCCAGGCCGACCAGCAGGGTCAGCAAGGGCGCGGCAATTAGGGCCAGGAGCAGGGGAACCAGCTGGGGGGCAAAGGCGATATCAAAGACAAAACGGGTCAAGGCCCAGCCCCCGGCCAGGGCCAGCAACACGCCGGCCAACCCGCCCATCCCTCCCAGGAAGAGATATTCGGCCAGGGCGATGCGCACCACTTGGCCGCGGCTGGCCCCCAGGGTGCGCAGCAGGGCGCTCTCGCGGGTGCGCTGCAGGCGGCTGCTGGAGACCACCGCGACCAGCACCACCAGGCCGGTGACGATGCTGAAGAGGGCCATGAACCGGGCCACGGCAGCCACCTTGTCGAGCACCTTGTCCACCACGCGCAGGACCAGGTCCAGGTCGATGACGGACAGGTTGGGAAAACGCTGCACCGCCTGCCGCTGCAATTCAGCGCGCCGGTCCGGATCAGCAGCGCGGGTGACCAACACGTGGAACTGGGGTGCCTCTTCGAGCGCGCCGGTGGGAAAGACCACGAGGAAATTGGGCATGATGCGCTGCCAGTCTACCCGCCGCAAGCTGCCCACCACCACCGGCACCGGCACCCCCTGGACATCGAAGACCAGCCAATCCCCCATCCCCACCGCCAACGCCCCGGCTACCCCTTCTTCGAGCGAGACAAAAATCGTGTCGCCGGCCACCTGGCCGCGCCAGCTTCCCGCAACGAGCGTCTCGGTCTGGGTCAGCTGGTCGCGGTAGGTGGCGCGGTACTCGCGGCGCAACGCCCAGTTGCCGCCTCGATCCCGATGGCCCCGCTCCTGATCCAACTCCTCCACCGGGCGACCCTTCACCTGGGCCAGGCGCATGGCGATGACGGGCACCTGCTGCATGAGGGGCAAGCCCAGCTCCTCGACCAGGGCAGCGACGGCCTCGCGCTGGTCGCTCTGGATGTCGAAGAGCACCACATTGGGCTGGTCCTGGCCCCCGACCCGGGCGATGTGGGCCAGCAGCGAACTCTGCGCCAGGTATAGGGCGGTCACCAGAAAGGTGCCCAGCCCCAACCCGACCAGCAGCAGCAGGGTCTGGTTGTGGGGCCGGTAGAGATTGGCCACTCCCTGGCGCCAGACATAACTCCAGGAGGAGGGGAAAAGGCGCCGGGCAGCTCCGCGCAGCAGTCGGGCAACCAGCGCCAGCAGGGCCAGGGCCAGAGCTGTGCCGCCGGTGAAGTACAGAGCGTGATCGGGCCGGCGGGTCAAGAGCTGTGCCAGGAGCAAGGTGCCGGCCAGGGCCAGCGTGCCCAGCAGCAGGCGCGGTCCCCAATCGCCCAAGCGCGTCTCCGGCTCGTAGGAAGTGCGCAGGGCCAGCAGGGGAGAAGCGCGCCGCACCGCCAGCAGGGGCGGGGAGGCAAAGAGCAGGGCCATGCCTGAGCCGATGAGGGTCCCTTCGAGGAGGGGGCGGAGGGACCAATCCAGTTCCACCGGGGCGGGCAGGAAGTCGGCCAACAGACCGGGCAATACCAGGAGCAGAGCCATGCCCGACAGGGCCCCGACCAGGGCCCCGACGAACCCCAGGGCGCCGGCCTGGATCAGATAGATCGACAAGGCCTGGCTGCTGCGGACTCCTAGACTGCGCAGCACCGCCACGGTCTCCAGCTTTTGCGCTAGATGGCCGTGCATGGCACTGGCCACGCCTACGGCGCCCAGCACCAGGGCCACAAAGCTGCCCAACCCGAGAAAGCGGTACAGATTGTCCAGGGTGCGGCCGAGCTGGCGCCGGCGGTCAGCGGCGGTATCCACATCCACCTGCAATGCCTCCAGCCGGGGCTCCAGTTTTTTGGCCAGCTCCTCCACATCTCGCCCATCGCCGAACTGGAAGAACACCTGGTACTCGATACGGCTGCCCCGCTGCACCAGCCCGGTTTCCCCCAGGTAGCGCAGCGGGATGAAGACGCAGGGCAACACATCGCTGCGCAGGGCAGTCTCCCCGGGAACATTCAGCAGCCGACCGGCGATGCGAAAACTCAGGGCGCCGATGCGGATCGAGTCGCCCACCTGGGCGGCGAACTGGAGCATCAGCCCCTCGTCGACCAGGGCTTCCCGCTCCTGGCGAAAAACACGCCCGGCCTGGGGCGGCTGGGTGCGCAGCTCGCCGTAGAAAGGGAAGTCCCCCTCCAGGGCGCGCACCTGGGCCAGGCGGGTGTCGCCGCTCTTGGGCAGCGAGATCATGGAACTGAGTTCGACCTGGCGGGCCTGACGGCCACCCAGGGAATCGATCAGGGCCTCCACCTGGGGGACAAAGGCGCGGTTGCTCTCCAGTTGCAGGTCGGCCCCCAGCAGGGAGGCGGCTTGTTGATCGACACCGCGCTCCATGCTGCGGCCAAAGCCGCGCAGCGCGGTCAGGGCGGCGATGCCCACGGCGATGGCTGCGGCGTAGATCAGCAACCTTCGCCGCTGGCCGCGGCTGTCGCGCCAGGCCATGAGCAGGACCCAGGGCATCAGCGCTCCAACTCCCCGGCGAGGCTGTCCTGGGCGATGACCCCGCCCCTGAGCCGGATGATGCGACCGGTGCGATTGGCCAGTTCCAGGTTGTGGGTGACCAGCACCAGGGTGGTGCCCGCCTCCTCGTTGAGGGCGAAGAGCAGGTCCTCCACCGCAGCGCCGGTGTCGGCGTCCAGGTTGCCAGTGGGCTCGTCGACAAAGAGGAGGCGCGGCCGGTTGATAAAGGCGCGTGCCAGGGCGACCCGCTGCTGCTCGCCGCCGGAGAGCTGGACCGGATAATGGCCCAGGCGGTCGCCCAACCCGACCCGCCCCAGCAGCTCAGCGGCCTGGGGCGCCACGCCGCGCTGGCCACGCAACTCCAGGGGCACGGCCACGTTCTCCAGGGCGCTCAGGGTGGGAATCAGCTGGAAGTTCTGGAAGACAAAACCGATGCGTTCTCGCCGCAGGCGGGCACGGGCCTCTTCGTCCAATCCGTTCAGATCCACCCCATCGAGCACCACCGTGCCAGAGGTGGCCTGGTCGAGCCCGGCGCACAGACCCAGCAAGGTGGTCTTGCCGCTGCCCGAGGGGCCGACGATGGCGCAGGTGGCGCCCTGGGCCACGGCAAAGCTGACATTGCGCAGCACCGTGAGGGGCTGGCCGCCGCTGCGGTAGGCCTTGGTCAGGTCGCGCACCTCCAGGATGGTGCCGCTCATCGCAGCCCCCGGCGGCGGCACCGGGCCAGCAGGCGGTCTGGGCGGTTGGTCATGATCCCCCCGGCCCCCAGGTCGAGTAAACGCTCCATGTCCTCCTCGTCGTCGATGGTCCAAAAATGAACCGGCAGGCCGTGGTCTCCGGCCCCCTGCACGAAACCCCGGTTGGCCAACCCTATCCAGCCGAAACGCTGGGGGACCTGCAGGGCGGCAAAGGTTGGGGTGTAAAAACCGTCCAGCCCCACCCACTGCAAGAACCAGCACCAGGCCACTTCCCCGGAGCCAGCCGAGGTGGCCACCTCGGGATAGGCCGCGCGAAAGGCCCCGAGGGCGCCGCTGTGAAAGGAGGCAACCATCACCCGCTGGGCCATGCCGCAGTCGCGGATGGCCGCGCCCAGGGCTTGGGCCACCCGCTCCTCGTCCGGTTTGATCTCGATCACACAGTGTTGTTCCGGGAAGGCGCGAAAAACCTCCTCCAGGGTCGGGATGACGATCCCCTGGCCCCGGAAGGGATAGGTCTGCCCGTCGGCGGTCCAGTCATAACCGGCGTCGAGGGCCTTGAGCTGGGCCAGGGTCATTTCCTCGGCGCGGCCGGTGCCCTCGGTGGTGCGGTCCACCGTTGCGTCGTGCAGGACCACCAGGACGCCGTCGGCGCTCTGGCGCACATCGAACTCCAGCACATCCACCCCCAAACCAACCGCCTGGTGGAAGAGGGGCAGGGTACCCTCAGGCCCCAGGCCGCGGCCACCGCGGTGGGCGATGACCAAGAACTCGGGCTGCCCGGCAAAATAGGGATGGGCCGGCAGCGGGGCCGGCTCCTTGAGAGCTGCCAGCAGCAGCGCCGCCACTGGCAGCAGCACCGCCAGGTGCCAGCCTTTCGGACGCATCGGGGAAGATCGAGGGGTGCGCCCCGGTCAGTCCCAGGCGGGGCGATGACCAGAGCGGCTCACCGACGCTCGCGGCGCAGGTCCAACCATTCCATCTCCGTCGGGGTGAGCTTGAGTTCCAACGCCTCGGTGTTGACCCGGAACTCCTCGGGGGTCTCGCAGCCCACCAGGGCAAAGATCTCCAGGGGCTGCTGCTGGAGCACGTAGGCCAGGGCCACCTGCGGCACGCTTTTGCCCTTTTCGCGGGCCAGTTCCCCGGCCCGGTCGAGGCGCTGGAAGTTTTGTTCGTAGCAGTAGGCGTGGACGCAGGAAGAGTCGAGGGTGGGTTTGAGCGCTTCGAAATTCTGACGGGTGAGCCGGCCCGAGAAAAAGCCGCGCGCCAGACTCGACCAGGTGAAGAGCGGCATCTGCTGCTGCGCGTACCAGGCGCGGGCCGCCGCGTTCTGCGGGCCGCTGAGGCTGAGGCAGCCGGCCCAGGGCTCGTTCACCTGCTCGGCCAGGCTGAAGTTGGGGCTGCTCAGGGCAAAGGGGATCAGGCCGTGGGCCGCCGCGTACTCGTTGGCCTCCTGGATGCGCTCGGGCTGCCAGTTGGAGCCGCCAAAAGCGCCGATACGGCCGGCGGCGTGGTGTTCGTTGAGGGCCTCGACAATGGGCCCCACCGGAACTTGGGGGTCGTCGCGGTGTAACACGTACAGATCAATGTGGTCGGTGCGCAGCCGGGCCAGGGAGTCGTAGAGATCCGAGGCGATATCGAAGGGGGTGACCCGCTTGCGGTCGCCGTTGTGGTGGGCCCCCTTGCTGAGGATCACCACCTCCTTGTGGATGCCCCGCTTTTCTAGCCACTGCCCCAGCACCCGCTCGGAAGCGCCGCCGCCGTAGATGTGGGCCGCGTCGAAGGTATTACAGCCCAGCGCGTACACCCCGTCGAGCAAGGCAAAACCCTCCTCGGTCTTGGCGGCGTTGAGCATGATGGTTCCCTGCGCGATGCGCGAGACCTTTTTATTCAGTCCCTTGACCTTGCCGTATTCCATCTTCCTCACTCCATCGGGTATCGCAGGCCCCACTGGGCCCGGGCCTGGTCCATCAAGCGGGTGATGGCCAGGGTCTCTTCCAGAGGCATAATCGAACTCTCTTTTTCGCCGGCCCGCAGACAGCGACCCACCTCGGCAGCCTCGTAGTTGTAGCCATTGCCCTGCAGGGGGAACTCGGCCCGTACCTGGCCGCCGCCCGTGCGCAGGGTAGCTGCCGTGCCCCGCCAGAAAGGCGACTCGATCTGGATCATGCCCTCGGTGCCGACGATGCGGGCCTCCTGCGGAGTGGTGGTGCGCACCGCACAGGTGAGGGTGGCCTGGGCGCCGTCAGCATAACTCAGCAGCAGGCTGGTCTGCTCATCCACCCCACTCTCCCCCAGGGCGGCAGCGCTGGTCAGTTGCACCGGCCGCGGTCCCAGGATCATGGAGGCGAAAGAGAGCACGTAGATGCCCACGTCGAGCAGCGCCCCGCCGCCCAGTTCCGGGGCGAAGAGCCGGCTCTGGCGGTTGTACCCGGCGCGGAAACCAAAGTCGGCGCTGACCAGCCGCACCTGGCCGATCTGGGGCAACTGCTGCCGCACCCAGCCCATCACCGGCAGGAAGCGGGTCCACATCGCCTCCATCAGGAAGACCCTCTGGGCGCGGGCCGCCTCGACCATCTGGCTGGACTGGGCGGCATTGATGGCAAAGGGTTTCTCGCAGAGCACCGCCTTGCCTTCACCCAGGCAGAGCAGGGTGTTCTCGCAGTGGAAGGGGTGGGGCGTGGAGATGTAGATGGCCTCCACCTCGGGATCGCGGGCCAGAGCCTCGTACGAGGCGTGGCAGTGGGGAACCTTGTATTGCGCACCGAAAGCCTCGGCCGTGGCTGCGCTGCGCGAACCAACGGCCACCAGTTGCGCACTGGGCAGGGCGGTCAGGCCTTCGGCGAACTTCCTGGCGATGGAACCAGTGCCCAGGATACCCCAGCGGGTAGGGGAATTCATGAGGGCTCCTTCCGGTGAAGAGAATGAAGCAGCCCTCATAGTTTGGGGGGAGAAATTAGGCCCGTCAAGTCAGCGAAGCCTGGCCCCTATCCAACTCCGCCCGCTCCTTCTCTGTCATCCGCCAGTAGAGCCACTGCCCAGCGCCGATCAGGATGGGCACGATGCCCCAGATGCTGGCTGCCAGGGGTGCGACGGCATCGGCGTCCGTCTCAAAACTGAGGGTGGTGTGCACCGCGATCGAATAGCCCAGACCCAGGGCGATCAGCACCAGCGCCTTCTTGCGCAGGTCGCCCTTGGGCGATTCGGGCAGGGCCAGGCCCTTCTCAAGAGCACTGGCGTGCAGCTTGTAGCGGAAGTAGCCAGTCATAATCAAAAAGAGGAACAACCCTCCAAACATGACGATGGGTACCCATTCACCACTCATGATAGTGCCTTTCTTTGAAGCCGGCATTCCTGCCGGCGGTTAGCACGGGACTCCGTGCGTTTGATCCCTTCTGCAAAGATGAGAGGGGGATGGTCTGCATTTTGTTTCAGATTGTTTATTTTCCTAGCTGAAACATTTGCCTCGGCACGCCGCTCTCACTGTATGGTGGCATGAGTTCCACCGGGAGGAAGGGCAGTGTCTGCAGAACAGGAACTGATCGGGCGCTGCGCGCAGGGCGACGAACTCGCTTTTGCCGAACTGGTCGAGAGCCACAAGGTCATGGTCTTCACCATCGCCCTGCGTATGCTGCGCGACCACAGCGCCGCCGAGGACCTGGCCCAGGAGGTCTTCCTGCGGGTGTACCGCAACCTGTCCACCTTTCGGGGTGACGCCAAACTTTCCACCTGGATCTACCAGATTGCCTACCGGCTCTGCCTGGAGGAACTGCAAAAGCCCCATCACCGCCAGCACTACGTGTCCCTGGATACCGGCGATGGCCAGCTCCAGATCGCCGACCCAGGCCCTGCCGGCGTGGACCTGGGCCAGACTCTCGACTATTACCTGGGCAAATTGCCCCCCCACTACCGGATGGCCCTCACCCTCTACTACCTGCAGGACCGCAAATACGAGGAGATCGCCGCGGTGATGGCCATACCGGTGGGCACCGTCAAGACCTACCTGCACCGCGCCAAAGCCTGGCTGAGAGAACATGTCGTGGAAGAGAGGTTGCACGATGAAGCGCTGCGATGAATTCCAGCCCTGGTTCGCCGATTACCTGAGCCAGGCCCTGCCGGCGCCGTTGCGGCACCAGTTGGAAGACCACCTGACCCTCTGCCCCGCCTGCCGGCAGGACCTGGAAACCGAGCGCCGCCTGGACCAGCTGCTGGCGGCCCAACCCCTGGCCCCGCCGTCGCCGGACTTCACCTTGCAGGTGCTGGCCCGCCTCCACCGCGAACGCGCCCCGGCCCCCGGCCTCGGGCAGTGGCTGCTGAACGGCCTGCCGTACGCCGCCTCGGCCATTGCTTTGCTGGTCGGTCTCAATCGGATCACAGGCGCGCTGCCGGCCCAGGTCCGCGAGGCACTGGCGCCCTCGCTGTGGGGAAAGGCCCAGGTCGCAGTGCTGCAGAAATTCGCCGCCCTCAGTTCCCTGGGCGGGCACGCAGGAGCAGCCTTGCCGCTTGGGCTGCTGCCGGGCATCAATCCCCTAGCAGCCCTCAGCGTGCTGGCCCTGCTGACGCTGACCCTGGGGCTCTATCTGTCGTTGGCAGAGGAACACTAGTGGCCACTCCCCGGTCACCTCAAGCGACGGGGAGATGACCTCGGAGGATCGAGAATGCCCTGGAGGTGTTTCCTGGGGGGTGGTAGGGGAGGGAAGGACGCGGGAGGGGGTGAGGGGAGAGCGGAACGATGAGCGAGCAGGGCGGAAAGTCGGCGCCTGGGGAAATACCGGAAGGGCGTTTCCGATCCGCTCCCCCGCTGGAAAAGACTGGAGTGGGTCGCTCCCCGGCGCGAACCCCGGTGTTATACGAAAGTCGGCAAAAGCAAAAGGGGCGGCGCATTTGCGCCGCTAAAGAACCAAAGACGAGCTTGCCTCGCGGCGTATAATGGGATGTCCTATCAGGCAGGCAGTACCACAACTAGTTGGACGGACAGGACGCCAGTTCAAGTCCTGTCACCCCGACCGTCGTTGGTCGACGGAGTGAGCGAGGTCGCCGGGGACCGGAGGGCGTGCCGCAGGTGGCGGATCGTGGCGGCGAATTCCTGAAACTGGCGCGATGATAGTGGGGACCGGAGCCGGCCCTCGACCTCCTCGGTGAAGGTGCGCCCCGCCGCGGCCAGCAACCGCTGCCCCGCCGGCGTCAGGTCGACGTACGACGACCGGCGATTCCTCGGATTCTCCCGCCGCCGACACCACCCGGCCGCCTCGATCCGATCGACGAGCTTGCTGGTCCCGCCCACGGTAATCGAAAGCGCGTCCGCGATTTCCCGAACCCGGCAGTCCGCCGTACGCGCGATCACCTGCATGGGCTCGAGGTAGTGAAGCTCTAGCCCGTGCTCCGATCTTAGGCGCGCAGTCCCTGTGTTCCACAACTCGGTCTCGAACCGGATCAGGTCGCTAAACAGTGCAGCCGAATCCATGATGCCCCTCTTGACAACTTAATATATTCCATGGAATATACTACAACCCGTTGCGTCCCATCAAACCAATTTCTGGAGGATTTCCATGTCGAACGATTCCGAAGCAATTGACGGCCTGCTGGCCACATACGAGCGATCCCTGAACACGAGTAACGCAGATTTGGCCGCGTCGTGCTACACGGCCGACGGTATCTTCATGCCCACCACACTGCCAACAGCTGCCGGCAAGGAACTGCGGACGGCCTACGCCAACATCTTCGCCGCAATCCGGCTCAAGGTCACCTTTTCTGTCGACGAACTGGTGATCGCCGGTAACGACACGGCCTACGCGCTGACCCGGAGCAACGGCGAGGTGACGATTCTCGCGACCGGCTCGACCAGCCCCGAGGCGAATCGCGAAATGTTCATCTTCCGTCGTGAGGCGGGCGGCTGGAAGATCGCCCGCTACATGTTCAACAAGGCGGCCTGATGCAGCGGTCACACGGCTGCAGCAGGGAGCACCTCCCCGACTGGATGAAGTTCGGGCTAAGGTCATCACCGGCCCGACGGTCACAGTAGGGCTCTTGGCCACCGCAACGCCCAAGAAAACCGCACTCGATAACTGATTGAGAGCATAAACCCTTGCAAACAAAAGGAGACAACAGGACCATGAGCAAGAAGATTATCGCCGTCGCCGGAGCCACCGGCGCCCAGGGCGGCGGCTTGGTGCGAGCCATCCTTGAAGATAGGGCAAGCGAGTTCGCCGTCCGTGCCCTCACCCGGAAGACGGACAGCGAGAAAGCCAAGGAACTCGCGAACCTCGGCGCCGACGTCGTGGCAGCAAACTTCGACAGCATCGCCGACCTCAAGAAGGCTTTCGACGGCGCGTACGGAGCCTACCTCGTCACCAACTTCTGGGAGCACTTCTCTCCCGCCAAGGAGCAGGCCCAGGCTCAGGCGATGGCCCAGGCAGCCAAGGACGCCCAACTCGAGCACGTCCTCTGGTCAACGCTCGAAGACACCCGCATCCGCGTTCCCCTGAGCGACCCCCGCATGCCAACGCTCCAGGAAAAGTTCAAGGTCCCCCACTTCGACGCCAAAGGCGAGGCCAACAAATTCTTCAGCGACCTCAAAGTGCCGACGACCTTCTTCCACACCTCCTTCTACTGGGAAAACCTGATCTTCTTCGGGATGGGCCCCAAGAAGGGCCCCGACGGCAAGCTCGCCTTCACGCTTCCCATGGCGGACAAGAAGCTACCGGGTATCGCCGTCGCCGATATCGGAAAGTGCGCCTACGGAGTCTTCAAGCGCGGTGCCGAATACATCGGGAAGTCCGTCGCCGTCGCCGGCGAGCACCTGACTGGCACCCAGATGGCCGCCGAACTCGGGAAGGCCCTTGGGCAGGACGTGGTCTATAATGCTGTCACTGCGGAAGCTTATCGCGGCTTCGGGTTCCCCGGCGCCGAGGACCTAGGCAACATGTTCCAGTACAACGCGGAGTTCGAGATGGAATTCTGCGGCGCGCGGGATCTCGGCGTTTCTAGGGCTCTCAACCCCGCGCTTCAGACCTTCGGGCAGTGGCTGACAGCAAACAAGGGCAGCATCCCTCGGAGTTAAGCCTCTACGTGGCCGGCTAAGAAAGAAAGGCCGTCCAATACGCCGCGGCTGCAGCGGCCACGTTACCGGTAAATTCTCCGAGATTTATGTTGTGGTCAACCCATCCCACCAGCCCGGCGGGTTCGGCAATCCGAAACGATCATCCCACCTCAACTCTGCGCGGCAAAGGCACGGGCGTTCTCGAAGAGCCGCAGCCAGGGGCTATATTCCCCGGTCCAGGCCGGCGGGCGCCAGGAGAGTTGCCCATTGCGGAAGACCCGCTCGGGATGGGGCATGAGGATGGTGGCCCGGCCATCCGGGGTGGTCAGGCCAGTGATGCCACCGGGGGAACCATTGGGATTGAAGGGATAGCGCTCGGTGGCCCGGCCCTGGTTGTCCACGTAGCGCAGGCTGACCAGCCCTTCGGCCTGGGCCTGCTGCAGGTGCGCCGCATTGGCGAACTCGGCGCGACCCTCGCCGTGGGCGCAGGCAATGCCCAGGCGCGAGCCGGCCATGCCGGCAAAAAGCACCGAGCGACTCTGGGGAATCTCCACCGTCACGTAACGGGCCTCGAACTGCTCGGAGCGGTTGCGCCGGAAGCGCGGCCAGTGCTCAGCCCCCGGGATCAGATCCTTGAGCAGGGAGAGCATCTGGCAGCCGTTGCACACCCCCAATGAAAAGGTGTCGGGCCGGGCGAAGAACTCGGCGAAGCGGTCGCGCATGGCCTCATCGAATAGGATCGAACGCGCCCAGCCGGCCCCGGCGCCCAACACGTCCCCGTAGCTGAAACCCCCGCAGGCCACCAAGCCCTGAAAATCGCGCAACGCAACCCGGCCCTCACTTAGGTCAGTCATCGTCACATCCACCGCGTCGAAGCCAGCGGTGTCAAAGGCCGCAGCCATCTCCACCTGACCGTTGACCCCCTGCTCGCGCAACACTGCCAGGCGGGGACGCTTGCCCACCACCGCCGGAGCCTCGACCTGATAGGTGACGGCAAAGCTGAGCCCCGGATCAGCCGCATCGGCCAGGGACTCGTACTCCTCGCGGGCGCAGTCGGGGTTGTCGCGCAGGGCCTGCATTCTATAGCTCAGCTCGGACCAGGTCTGCAGCAACGCGTGGATGGATTCGCTGAAGAGCACCCGCCCTTGATAGCGGATCTCCAGCTTGCCGCTAGTGGCCGGAGCACCGAGGCGGTGGCTGCAGTCTGCCAGGCCGTGGCCGGCCAGCACGGCCAACACCTTCGCCTCGTCAGCGGCCCGATACTGGAGCACCGCGCCGATCTCCTCTGAGAAAAGCGCCGCGAAGATCTCCTTCCCCAACGAGGTAATATCGATCTCCACCCCAGAACGGCTGCCAAAGGCCATCTCGGCCACACAGGCCAGCAACCCGCCGTCCGAACGGTC
>CAMAVQ010000118.1 GCA_945861755.1 Gemmatimonas phototrophica | reverse complement strand
GATTCCACTACCCGCAAACCCCTGCCCGGGCCGGAGGGCACGCTGATGACGCCGCTCATGGAGACGGTGAACGAGAGCCGGCTCGATGTGGCCCGCTATCTTTTGGGCGCCGGGGCCGACGTCCACGCCCAGGATCGCTACGGCAACTCCGCGCTGATGTTCACCACCTACTCCCAGGACGCGGCCATGGCCGATCTGCTGCTCTCCTATGGGGCCAGCGTCTCGGGCATCTGCGGCTTCTAGCACCCCTCAGTACGGCCTCTCTGCCTCGAACTTGATCTTCCCTTTTGAAGCCTGGTTGAAGTACTCCTCGATCTTGTCCCGCGAGCGGGGAAAGTAGCGGCCCAGTTCGTCCACCACCGCCTTGACCTTCTCCGGAGATTCTCCCTGGTCCAGCAGCAGCCGGGCATAGAGGAAGAGCAGTTGCTGATTGCGCCGGTCCACTTCCAGGGCCTTTTCCAGCAGCAGCCGCGCTTCCTGGAGCTTGCCCTGTTCGAGCCGCGCCTGGCCGGCGGCCAGGTTGGCCTCGGCGCCCTCGGGATAGAGGGTCTGCAGCACCCCGGCCAAATCTTGTAGCGCCGCTCCCTGCAACTGCGGAGACCCGCGCGGGTTGCTGCGGGGCTGCAAGTAGTGATAGGTGTGATGCAGATAACGCTCGGCACCGGCGGCAGCCAGGGCGAGTGACAAGATAGCGAAGAGGATGGTGTGGGCCCGCAGGTACCGGACGATGTGTATGGCCATTCTCGCTCACAAGCCCTGCTGTACTTCGGGGCGGCGCACCTTCCAGATGAAGGCGTCGAACCAGTAGTGGATCAGCGCCACCGAGCTGACCAGCGAATAGCTGAACAAGTCGAAGTTCTCGCTGTAGCCGACCAGGCCGAAGCCCAGGTCGCGGATCGCACCTTCGGTCAGAGCCAGCCAGATCAGCATCGAGGCGACACACAGCAGCAGGAAGATCTTGAAATGCCCGGGCTTGGCCAGCAAGGTCAGCAGGGAGGAGTCGCCGCCCGTACGCGCGACCCGGGTGCGGTTGAAGTAGTAGATCATGGCGATGTACTGGATGCCGTGCATGAGGCGGTGGGCGACGGCATAGACCATCAGGTATTCGCTGGTGAAGCTGGTGAAATACCACAGGAAGTAGCTTGACAGCAGAAAAACGTACTTGAGCGGGTTGAGCGGATAACCCTGCCGCAGGCACCAGACCATGTAGCCCACATAGGCCAGGCCGTAGGTGATGGTCAGGGCCCAGGAAAGCTGATGCACCAACTCCACCCCGGTGGCGCTGATCGGCAGGCGCCACTCGTGTAACATGCGCACCCAGATGGTGGAAAAGAGCGGCGAGACCAGCACCATGTTGACAAAGAAGACCCAGTTGAAATAGAGGTCAAACTTGGCGGCGCGGGGGCCTCCGGTCTTGGCCTTGAAGTCGTAGATGCGCGCAAAACCGTACTGCTGCATGAGGCTGTGCTGGTGGTCCCACAGGGTGACCAGCAACACCAGGGTCAGCGGCGCGTACACCGCCAGGGCAAAGGCGAAGAGGATGAGCAAGATGGGGCTGAGGATGAAGCGCTCGCGCCAGCGGGTGAACTCGGTCGGCGAGCCGTATACCCGCAGCCCGGTGATCAGGAAGTGGGGCACCGTGATCCACAGGGTGACCGCCACCAGCGCTCCGCCGGGCAAATACTGGTGGGCCAACAGCGCCAGGGCCACCGAGATGAAGGGCAGAGCCACAAACCACAGCGCGTCATGGCGGGCATCGATGATATAGCCCCGCTGAAAACGAAGGGCGACGCCGCTCATGCGGGACTCTCCTTGGCAGGTTTGGCCAGCCGCTGGAGGTTTTCCTGATTGATCTGGATCTGTTGGGCGTTGCGATTTCTCAAATCCTTGAGGAATTCCTGGAAAAATAAATTGCCCTGCTCCTGGGCCAGATCGGCGTTGACCTGCTCCTGCACCGTTTCGAATTGCGGCACCTGGGCGGGGTGCCGGCCCAAGATCTGGAGAACGAAGAAGCCCGTGTCCGAGTAGAAGGGCCCCTGGAGCGATCCTACCGCCCCCTCCTGCAGGGCCCGGGCCACCTTGCTGTCTCCCTGCAGGGCGCTGGGGCCGTAACTGAGGGAGACGAACTGCACGACCAGGGAGAGGCTGTCCGATCCTGCCTGCAGGCGTTGGAGCACCTGCTGGCCTTCCTGGGCATCGGCCACGCTCATCCGCCGCACTTCCACCTGGGCCGGCAAGGTGTAGCGGTCCTTGTGCTCCTCAAAATAGATGCGCACGGCGTTGGTGTTGGGCTGGGAAACCTGGGCGGCGATCTGGCTCTGCAATTGGCGGATGAGCACCCGGCGCTTGGTCTTTTCCAGCCCTTCCTGGAGGGTTGGGGTCTTGAGTAATTCGAGTCTGCCGATCTCCAGAGGGGCCAGCATCTGCCGGCACAGCTGGTTGAGCAGATAATTGCGCAGGGCCTCCGGGTTGCGGGGGGCATCGGCCTGCAACATGGGACGGCAGTGCCCGATGGTCAGCTGGCCGTTCTGGTAGGTGACCAAAATCTGTTGGGGGTCGAGCGGAGGGCTGGCTGCCGCCTTCGGTCGGGAAGGGGCCGGCTGCTTCGCGGGCAGCTGGTGGCCGGCATGGGACATCATGCCCAGGGCCTCCTCCGGGGGCGCCTGAGCGGCCCAGTCGGCGGCCAGGGCCTGGAAACCGGCTTCGTTTAGCTGCAGGGCGTACTGCTGTCCCAGACTGGCGTAGTACTGGGTCAGGCGTTCACTCAGTTTTTCCTGCATCACCTGCTGGACGATGACTTCGCGCTCCTGCTCCAGGCTGACCGGATGGGCATCGGTCAATTTAATTAGGAAGTACCCGTCGGCCACTTTCAGGGGGCCGACGATCTCGCCGGGTTTCATGAAGAAGGCCCGCTCGGTGAGGGCCGCATGCGAGGGCATGGTCTCGCCCCAGCGGTGGTACCCCATGTCGGCTTTGCGCTCCAGAATGCGAGCGTCCTGCGAGTGGCGCATGGAGAGGGAGTCGAATTTGGCGCCCCCCTTCAGCTTGGCCAGCAGGGGCGGGATCTGCTCAGCGGTTTTCACCATCAGCAGGCTGAAACGCACCCGCCGGTTGTACGGGCTCTTGGAGAAGAAGGCCTGCAGCTCTTCTTCGGCAGGTGCGGCGGGCACCTCGATGTGCTGGCGGCGGTACAGTTCGCGCAGGGCCAACACCCGTTCCTCCTGCTGAAAGGCCCGCTCCACTTCGGGGGCGTGTTCCAGGCCCCGGCGTTTGGCTTCCTGCGCCAGCAACTCCTCGTCGATAAGGGCCTGCACATAGCGCTGGGGGTCCAACTGTTCCCGGAGTTCAGCCGGCACCCTGGCCGCCTGCTGGCGGTACGCCCCCACGGTGATGGCCTTGCCCTGCACCTGGGCCAGGATCTCATCATCTCTCAGTTCCCCCTGGCCACAGCCGGCCAGCAGCAGGACCGCTCCGGCCGCAGCCTCACAAACCCTTCTGCGTATTATTTTTGTCGGCATTCGCTTTCTGCAACTCCTCGATGGCCTGTACCTCTTTCTTGCTTTCCTCGTACCGTCCCAGCTTAAGGTAGGAAACCGCCAATTTCTGACGGGCGTCGAGGAACTCGGGCCGGCTCCGCACCGCCTGCTCCAGCACCGCCGCCGCCCGCGCAAAATCCCCGCTCCGAGCGTAGATCAACCCCAGGTAATAACTGGCGTCGGCATTGTCTGGGCTCAACTGCAGGGCTTTTTCCAGGCTCTGCTGGGCCTTGGCGAACTGCTCCTGGTGCAGCCGCGTCAGTCCCAGGTTGTAATGGGCCTCCGGGTAGGTGGGGGCCAGGCGCAACGCTTCTTCGTAGGCCGGTACGGCCTGGTCGTAGTCGCGCAGCCGCAGGTAGATATTGCCCAGATTGTTGTAGTAGCGCAGGCTGTCAGGGGCCAGGTGTACGGCTTGGCGGTACTCCTCGGCTGCTTCCACGAGTTTTCCCTGGCGAATATAGAGCAGCCCCAGCATGGCCCGCGCCTCGTGGTCGTCGGGGTCGTTGCCGATGATGCGCAACTGCTTGCGGATCTCTACCTCCTCCTTGTCCAGCGCCTTGAACTGCTCAAGCGACTGGCGGCTCTCTTCCTTCTTGCCCAGGCGGCGGTACGCGTCGGCCAGAATGAAGAAGGCGTCCTTGCCCTGGGCGTTGAGGGCAATACTGCGTTTGCAGACCTCCACTGCCTCCTGGAGGCGCTCCAGTTTGATCAGGGTCTTGGCCATTTCCACCAGGGTCTCAGTGTCGGTGCTGTCGAGGGCCACGGTGCGCTGGAACGCCTTGAGCGCCTCCTCGTGTTTCAGTTCCTTGGCGCGCATGCGGCCCAGCATCCAGTAGAACTCCGGATCTTCTGGGGCCAGCTTCAGGCCCTGGGCCAGCAGGGTCTCCACCTGGGGGTACTCGCCGCGGGTGAAGTAGATATGGGCCAGATCTCGGTAGGTAGAGAGGTGGTTCGGATCGAGCTTGAGCACCTTCTGGTGCTCAATGATGGCCTGGGCGTAGTTGAGTTGCCGCACGTACAGGCCGGCCAGGTTGTGCCTGGCCGAGACCTGGGTGGAATCCAGCTTCAGTACCTGTAAATAAGCCTGGATGGCCCGGGGATAGTCGAGTTGGCGGGCGTAGGCATTGCCCAGGTTATAGTGGACGAGAAAATCGCCGGGGGCCAGCTGGGCGGCCTGCTGGTACGCTGCGACCGCTTCGGTGTACCGCCCCTTAGCTGCCAGCTCCAGGCCGGCCTGGAGTTTCACCTGGGCTGGGCTGGGCGCCGCCTGCGGAACCGGCGGCACGGCGGGCGCAGCAGGTGCCGGGGTGGAGAGGACTGGCGGGCTGGCCGGGGCGGCAGGCTGCGCCGCAGGGGCCGGCTGTTGCGAGCCACAGGCGCCCCACCAGAGCGCCGGGATGAGCCACAGACCCCTCAATTGCTGCCCTCGACCAACGTGAGATCCCGGTTGATGGGGATGTTTTTCAGTTCCTCGACCAGACCGCTGGGCCAGGTGACCTTGAGGCGGTCGACCACCGTGCGGTGGCCCAAGCCAAAAGAGAGGCGCAGGTCGCTCTGTGACAGAAAACTGGCCCCGCTGCGCACCAGGTCCAGTTGGTGGAGGGTGCCGCTGAAGACCTCGACGATGCCGCCGATGCCGTCGCGGTTGCTGCGCGTGCCCTGTAGCTTCACCCGCAGATAGTTGTTTTCGTTGCCCCCGTCGTTGCGCAGCAGGTCGGGCGTGTCGGCGCAGTTGGCCACCAGGATGTCCACGTCTCCGTCGTCGTCGTAGTCGCCAAAGGCCGCGCCCCGGCTCACCTTTTTGATGTCCAGGCCAGTGCCGACCACCTCGCGTTCCAAGTCGAAGCGATTGCTCCCGTCGTTGACAAAGAGCTGGTTGAGCTGACGAAAGGTGGTGTTTTCGTACTTCTCCACATCGCTTTCGAGGTGGCCGCTGGCCACAAAGATATCGCGGTCCCCGTCGTTGTCAAAGTCGAAGATGCGGGTCCCCCACTTCAGGTAGGGGATGCTGTCCTTGCCCAGATTGGCATCGTAGGTCTGGTCGACAAAGGTGTCGTCCCCGTTGTTGCGATAGAGGGTGTTGGTTTCCCACTGGAAGTTGGTGACAAAGAGATCCAGCCAGCCGTCGTCGTCGTAGTCGGCCATGTCCACGCCCATGCCGGCCGACACCTTGCCGTCGCCGTTGTACGCTACCCCGGCCAGCAACGCGTTTTCCTCAAAGTGGCCCTTGCCGTCGTTGAGGTACAAGAGATTCGCGGTTTTGTCGTTGGCCAGGTACAGATCCTGGTCCCCGTCGCGGTCCACGTCCCCGAAGACCACCCCTAGTTCCTTGCCGGTGGTATTGAGCAGCCCCACCTGGGCAGTGACGTCCCTGAAGATCCCGCCTCCCTCGTTGTGGTAGAGAAAATCCCGCACTCCGTCAAAGGATTCGGGGCCGCAGTAGAGCTGCAGGCCGCTGCCGCCCTCGGCGCAGACTTTGTGGTTGGTATAGGAGAAGTTATGGTAGTTGGCCACGTACAGATCTAATAGTCCATCGTTGTCCACGTCGGCAAAGGCGCAACTGCTGCTCCACAAGGTGTCGCTCACGCCAGCGCGGGCCGTCACCTCGGTGAAACGGCCTCCATCGTTGCGGTAGAGGGCGTCGGGGCCAAAGTTGCTCACAAAGAGATCCTGATCCCCGTCGTTGTCGTAGTCGGCGGCGGCGCAGCCCATTCCGTACCCGGTATTGCCCGCTCCGGTGGCGGCCGTCACATCCGCAAAGTGACCATTGCCCTGATTGTGGTAGAGCCGGTGCATGGGTTTTCCCGGCAACACGGTGCCCGGAGTTTCGGCCCCGTCGACCAGGTAGATATCCAGGTGGCCGTCCCCGTCGTAGTCGAAGAAGGCGCAGCCAGGGCCCACGGTTTCGATCACATACTTGCGGCCTCCGGCCCCGTTGTGGTGGACAAAGTCGAGGCCCGCCTCCCGGGTGACCTCGGTGTAGCGGGGCGCGGCCTGCAGGGCCGAGAGGGGCCAGAGGGCCAATACCAGAACCAGGCAAGGAAGGTTAGTGCGCAAAGCATCCGATCCTTTCTCCAATGAACTAAAAGCTGGGGCAGATTTTAAAATATACGGCTCACAGGCCGGGCGGCCAGATCTCGGGCGCCACCGGCGGCGAGGGCAGCGCCTGGTTCATTGCTCCTTGTCGCTTTGGGCCAGACGGCGGTAGACGGCCAATTCGGCTTCGGCCTCGGCGTGCCGGCCCTGTTGCTGGTAGAGTTTGGCCAGGGAGGAATGGGGCCGGGCGTAGCGGGGATCTAACTGGATGGCCCGGGCAAAGGCCTCGGCCGCCGGCCCTTGTTGGCCGGCCAACAAGTAGGCGTTGCCCAGGTTGTTATAGGCCCGCGCATACTGGGGATCGATGCCGATCACCTGCTGGTACGCACTGATGGCCGCCGCCACCTGCCCGCGCCGCAGGTAGATATTCCCCAGATTGTTGCGGGCGTCCCGGTGGCGAGCATTGAGCTGCAGGGCCGCGGCATAGGACTGGCGGGCGGCTTCGTAGCGCTCGATGCGCGAGTACACCGCCCCCAGGTTGTAGTACGCTTCGGCATCGCTGGGATTGAGGACGATGGCGGTCTTGTGGTCGAGCAGGCTCTGGTGGTTGTCCTGGAGCAATTGAAAATAGCGCAGCAGGTCGCGGCCCCTGGCCCCTTCGCCCCGGCGCACGCAGGCCTGACCCAGCGCGTAGTACGCCTCGGCGTCGTCGGGGTTGGCGCGGATGGCCGCCTCCAGATGGGTGGCCGCCTCACCCGCCTCACCCCGCTCAAAGAGCAGCACCCCCAATCGGGCGCGCAGGGTGGCATTGGTGGAATCGCCGGCCAGGCCCTCGCGCAAGACCCGCAGCGCAGCGCCCGCATCCTTCTGCTGGAGGTAGACCTGGGCCTCCAACTCCAGCGCCTCGCCGTTGCCCGGGTCCAGTTGGAGGGCCTGGCGCAGTTGCTCGAGGGCCTCGGCGTACTTGGCCTGGACCAGGTGGATGCGCCCCAGGCGCAGCCGCAACTCGACGCTGCGCGGCAGGGCCTGGATACCTCGCTCCAGGGTGGCCACTGCCGGGCCGTAGTCGGTCTGCCGGGCGTGCAGGCCGGCCAGGTTGACATAGGCCCGCAGATACTGGGGATCTCGTGCCAGGGCCTGCTCGTAATAGGGCGCCCCCCGATCCAACTGCCCCTGGCGGATGCAGAGATTGCCCATGAGGTAGGGCGGCTCCGGATCGCGCTGGTCGAGGCGGCTGGCCTCTTGGAAGGCGGCAAAGGCGCTGTCGATTTTCCCCTGGATGGTGTAGAACTTGCCCAGGCCGGTGCGGGCCGCCGCCAGGCCGGGGTCTAGCTCCAGGGCGCGGTGGTACTGGGTCTGGGCTTCCCCGTAGCGGCGGTGGGCCAGCAGGCCGTTGCCCCATAACTGGTGCCCGCGCGCCCCTCCCGCCTCCGCTCCTGCCTGCAGGGGCCCCAGGTCGGGCAGTACCTCGCCGCCGCGCACCGCCGCCGGCAGCGCCAGGGGCGCTTCCTGCCAGATCTTTTCGGTGCCGGCATCCTGGGCAGTCTGTTCGACCTGGGCCGCCAGGGCCGGGGTCAGGGTCGCCGGGGCGGTCTCCTCCCGGGGTTCCACCACCTCCACCACGCGGTCACCTTCCACTTGCCGCAGTTCCTGGCGCACGCCCGAGGGCCAGCGGATCTCGATGAGTTCGGCTTTGGCCTGGGTGCCCAGGCCAAAAAAGAGGCGGGGATCGTCCTGGGACAGATAGCTGGCCGTACTGCGCGACTCGGCCCGCTGCACCCGCCCCCCGGCGTGCAGGGCCACCCTGGCCCCGTATCCGGAGCGGTTGCTCCGGGTGCCCCGCAGGCGCAGGGCCAGCCAATGATTGGTATGCGGTGTGTCGTTGCGCAACAACACGCCGCGCTGGCCCGAATTGAGGATGAACAGGTCCAGGTCCCCGTCGTCGTCATAGTCGGCGACTGCCGAGCCGCGGCCCACACCCGGCTGGGCTAGGCCCGGCCCGGCCCGGTCAGTGATCTCGGCAAAATGCCCCTGCCCCTCGTTGAGGTAGAAGAGTGGGCGCTGGGCATAAGTGGCCTGGGGGTCAAAGCGCTCGATGTCCTCGTCGATATGCCCGTTGGCCACAAAGAGGTCCTGGTCTCCGTCGCTGTCAGCGTCGAAGAAGTTGATCCCGAAACCCAGGCGGGCCAGGCTGGGGGCGCCGATGCCGGCTTCAAGCGCTTCGTCGCGGAAGAGGCCCTGACCCAGGTTCCGGTACAGCGTACTGCCTTCCCACTGGAAATTGGTGATGGCGATATCCTGCCAGCCATCCCCGTCCACATCCGCCGCATCCACCCCCATACTGCCCTGGGGTTTACCCGACCGGCTGTACGCCACTCCGGCGGCCAGGCCGATCTCGGTGAAATGGCCCTGGCCCTCGTTGCGGTAGAGCAGGTTGGGGGTGGCGTCGTCGGCCAAAAACAGGTCCGGATCGCCGTCGTCATCAAAATCCAGGAAGAGGACGCCCAATTGCCGGCCCTCCAGGGTGAACATCCCCGCCTCCTGGGTCACGTCCACAAAGTGTTCGTCCCCGTCGTTGCGAAAGAGGAAATCGCGCTTCCCCGGGTATTCGGTGGGCGCCAGGTGCCGGCGCGGCCGCTGCAGCCTTCCCCCCTGGTCGAGCAGGTCGCCTTCGAAGGAGTAGTCGAGGTAGGTGGCCACGTACAGATCCAGGTCTCCGTCCAGGTCGTAGTCGGCAAAGGCGCAACCCGTGTGCCAGCCGCGGTCTTGCCCCAGGATGGTGTGCCCAGTTACGTCGGCAAAACGCCAGCCTTCTCCCTGCCGCCCCTCGTTGCGGTAGAGCACATCGGTGCCAAAGTTGGTCACCAAGAGATCTGGGTCCCCGTCATTGTCGTAATCGCCGGTGGTGCAACCCATCCCGTAGCTGGAGTCAGCCAGGCCCACCTGGGCGGCCACTTCAGCAAAGGTACCCTGGCCCTGGTTATGGTACAGGGCATCGCTGGCTTTGGTGGGGCCGGTATATCCGGGTAGGGCCGCGCTGTTGACGGCGAACAGATCCATCCTGCCGTCGTCGTCATAGTCCCAGAACGCCGCCCCTGAGCCGATGGTCTCCACCCCGTACTTGCGCCCCGAACGCCCGCTGGTGTGGACAAAAGGGACACCGGCTTCCGCGGTGACATCCACAAACTGCACGGCATTGGGGAGAGGGGGAGGAATCTCGGCGTCCTGGGCACAGCCAGCCAGCAGGAGCGACAAAATCAAGCAGAAAAAAGACATGGAGGACAGTTTATCTCTGCCTTCGGGCCAAGTCAAGGAGGCGCTTGCCCGTCGGCTGGCCAGCGACTATCATTTCTTTTCTTCATGCACTACCCCTCACCGGAGGTTATTCCTTGATCGCCTGCTATCCGCTCTTGCTCTCGCTGCTCCTGTTGGCCGGTTGTGCCGCCGGCTCCGAAAAACCCGCCGACCCCCAACTCCTGGCCCGGGTGGCCGACAAGGAATTTACGGTCCAGAGGCTGGACAAGGCGCTCAAGACCCTCTATCCGGAGAAGGCGCCGGCCGAAGCGGAACGCCAGGTCCTCCAGCGACTGATCGACACCGAGTTGATGGTGATGGCCGCCGTGGACCAAAATATGGGACACGACCCGCGGGTGGATGGGGTCGTCCGCCAGAAAGAGCAGGAACTGCTGCTGGCAGAGCTGTACCGCCGCGGCATCCTCAAGGTCACCAGTGGGGTAACCCAGGAAGAGGCCCGCACCTACTTCACCCAGCACCACCTGGACGAGGAACGCCGGGTCAGCCGCATCCTGGTCAACGGCGGCGAAGCCGTCGAGCAGGTCATTACCCGGCTGAAGGCCGGGGAGTCTTTTGCTACCTTGGCCAGCGAATTGTCCGACGACCCCAAAACCGCCCCCCAGGGCGGGGACCTGGGCTGGATGAGCCGGCTCTCCTTCAAGAACCATCTGCTGCGCCGGCAGATCTTCGGTGCCCGCATCGGCCAGACGCTGGGTCCCATCAAGGAACCCGACGGTTACTCGCTGATGCAGGTGGCCGAAGAGCGCCGGGTGTCCTTTGAGCAGGTGGCCACCGCCGTCGAGCAGGCAATGACCGAACAAAAGGAAAGCCTGACCACCCTCAAGTATCTAGAAGGACTGGCCACCGACGCCCAGGTGCGCGAGGACCTGGAGGCTTTGCAGGTGTTGCTGACCCGGCTCAGCGAGGCCGGTGCCGAAATGCCCAAGTTGCAAAAGGGCGAGAGCAGCCGGGTGCTGCTCAGCGCCGGTCAGACCCAGTGGACCATGGAACAGTTTATGAACGCCATGCTCAGCGAGCGCGACCAGGCCGAGATCAACACCCTCGAGGACTTGCGCCTCTACGTGCGCCGGCTCTTCGCCCTCAAGGAGTTGCTGCCCAAACGGGCCGAAGAACTTGGCTTCAGGCAGACCGAGGAAGTGCAGAAAGGCGTGGAGCAGACCCGCAGGGAAGCCCTGATGGACCGCTTGCGGCAGGCGGAGGTGGAAGAACAACTCAACCCATCTGACGAAGAGCTGCGCCGCTACTACGAAGCGCACCGCGATATCTATGTGCGGCCTGAAAGGATCAGTATCCTGGAGGTGCTCACCGAAACCCGGGAGGAAGCCGAGGCGGCGCTGCAGGAGGCCAAGCAGGGCAAGGACATGGCCGAGGTGGCCCGCCGCTACTCGGTGCGCAGCGCGCGCATCCGCCGGGCCGGGGGGCGCATCCTCTTGACCCGTCCGGATAAATACGGCGCGGTGGGCGCTGAGGCCCAGCACGCCCAGGTCGGTCAACTCGTCGGGCCGGTCAAGTCCACCCAGGGCTACTCGGTGTTCAAGGTGCTGGCCAAATTCCCCACTCAGCCCATGCGCTTCGAAGAGTGCAAGATCCGGGTCTCCTTCCATCTGAAACAGGATTTGGCTGAGCTGAAATTCGACGAACTCATCCAGCGCCTACGCCAAAAGTACGCCAGCCAGGTCCAGCTCTACGAAGACCACCTCCAGGCGTACGTCACCTCCCGCAAAAAGGGCTGATCTACCTTCTCCAATAATGAGATAGGGATGTCAAAATAGTAAATATAGGATGGTCCGCTCTCGCGTACCGCCCTATATTTTATTGTCTTCCTGTCTTGGCACCACTAGCCCTTTCCCTGCGGAGCAACCCATGCCAGGTTTCCCGTTTTCCGCCAGACAATGCGGCTATGCCCGCGCCCTGATCTGCCTGTTGTGGGCGGCCGGCCTCAGCCTGCCCCTGGCCTTGGAGGCCGAAGAGCTGAGCTTCGACACGGCCAAGGAATGGAACCGCTGGAAACTGCCACTGGGGGCCGTGCAGGTGACCCCCGAGGGCAGGGTCCAGCCCCTGGAGGTCCGGAAAGACGTCGACGCCGTCACCGATGCCGCCTTTTTCGCTGGGGGCATCCGCGAGGTCGGCTCCAACGCGCAAGATGCCGCCCTGGTGATGGACGGCGATCCGAGCACCGGCTGGAGCCCCGACCCCAAGGACCCCGTCGAGGACTGGTTCATCGAGGTGAACCTGGGCCGGGCGGTCTCGGCCAACAAGGTGACCCTGGTCTTCGCCGCTGATACCCCGCCTTTCGAACTCTTCGATCTGTTGCTCTCCACTGGCGAACCGCAAACCGACAACATCGCCGCCCCGATCCCGGGCACCCTGGTCTACCGCATTAAAGAGCGCTACAAAGAAAACAATCTGCACGAGGTGACCTTCGTGCCAGCCCACCCCGACGACACCCCCATTCAGTACATCCGCCTCGAGAACTTCAAACACCTCCCCGGGGCCAAGTTGGTGGAAGTGCAAGTGGAGTCCATCGGCGACAACGTCGCCCTCAACCTGCTCCAGCGGGGCGGCAATATGGATGTGGTTGCGGATCTGGCTAATACCGCCGAATCTGTGCCCCTGAGCAATGTCCTGGCCATGGTGGACGGCAATCTGTACGAGCGTTGGTCTTACGGACGGGCCTCGCGCGGGCAGAACGACATCGATGCCCACATCATCATCGACCTGGGCGCAGTGTACTGGCTGGATCTGACGCGGATTATCGGCGGGGTGGTCGTGCGCTCGGGCTGGGGAGGCGGCATCACCACCAACCACTACGTCTCGCGCCGCCGCTGGGATTTCCGCTTTTACGAGTTCATGACTTCCGACGGTTCCTTGTCCCCGGACGGCAGCCGCATCTGGACCAAACATTTCACCGGCATCGCCAACAGCGAGGAGTCTTCGCGCGGCCTGGTGGACCACCACTTTAAACTCATTCCCGCCCGCTATGTGCGTATCTTCTGGAAATTCTGGGACACCAGTTGCTTCTCGGTAGTCACCCTGGGCGAAGACGGTTCCAGTTCCGTGGTCCCCGGTTGCGCCGCCGGCGGTTCAACCGACGAAATCCAGATCTTCGGGCAGGGCTTTCCGCGGGAAGCGACGCTCCGCTCGCCTCTCATCGACCTGAAAGATATCAAGAATCTCAATTCCCTGGAGTGGCAGGCCGACACCCCTCCCGGCACCCGGGTGGAGATCCGCAGCCGTACCGGCAACGAGGTGGCGGAGAAGCGCACCTTCTACGACAAGGACCACAAAGAAGTCACCCAGAAGAAATGGGATAAGCTCATCCCCAGCTTCCGCGGCCCCATCGACACCACCCTGGTGGCGGGCAATGACTGGAGCCCCTGGAGCAAGATCTACGGGGTTTCCGGCGAGGCCTTCCAATCCCCCTCGCCCCGGCGCTACATGGAAATGGACGTGCGCCTGGCCTCCGATTCGCCGGAAAAAGCGGCCTCCCTCGATTACCTGAAGCTCAAC
>CAMAVQ010000117.1 GCA_945861755.1 Gemmatimonas phototrophica | reverse complement strand
CGACCGTCTCACCCCGTGAGGGCCTATTGGGCCGCACTCTCGGGCCGCCGCCAGGCCGGCACCCTGCTGGGTCTGGCCGGCTTGGCCGGCGGCTGGGTCTGGGGAGCGCCGGCTCTGGGGCTGGCCGTTTTCGCCATCTGCTGGTGGACCGCCGAACCCTTCCCCGTCGAGTACAGCTCCCTGCTAATCCTGTTGCTCATCCCCACCTTTGGCCTGTTGACCGTGCAGCAGGCATTTAATCCCTTTGCCGGCAGCGCCGTCTGGCTGATCTTCGCCGGCATGGTGCTGAGTCTGGGCATCACCGCCACCGGCCTGGAGGCCCGCCTGGCCGGCCTGGCGCTGCGCCACCTGGGCCGCAGCCCTGGCGTACTGCTCCTCCAATTGCACGTCCTGGGCCTGGCTACGGCCTTTCTGGTGCCCTCGGGCGTGGTGCGGGTACTGCTGCTCATCCCCATCGGCATCGCTGTGGTGGACGGGCTGGGCGGCCGGGAGGACCGCAACCTCAACGCCGCAGTGCTGCTTTCCCTGCTCTGCAGCACCTATTACGGCGGGACGGGCTTGCTCACCGGGGCCGTGCCCAACCTGGTGGTGGCCGGGCAGCTCGAAAGGGTCAGCGGCCGGGTGCTGTACTGGGGCGAGTGGCTGCGCTGGATGTTCCCGGTCATGGGCCTGCTGCGCACGGGCATGTGTTTTGGGGTGATCTACCTGCTCTTCGGCCGGCGGCTGTCCAAAACCCTGCATACCGGTCCCCTGCTGGCCCCCCAACCCCTGGACCTTGCCCAGCGCAAGGTGCTGGCCCTGCTCCTGCTCGGCGTGGCCCTTTGGTCCAGCGATGCCCTCCACCACCTGGCCCCCATGTACGTGGGCCTGCTGCTGATTGCCCTCTACACCCTGCCGGGCTGGGGCCCGCTGCCCTTCGCCCAGCTCCGGCAGCTCAACTTCCCCTTTCTCTTCTACATCGCCGCCCTCTTTTCGCTGGGCTCGGCGCTCGAAACTTCTGGTTTCGACCGCCGTTTTATCAGCGCCACCAGCGGCTGGCTGCAACTGGACGGGCAGGGTCCGGTGTACCAGCACCTGGCCCTCACTGGCATGGCAGTGCCCCTCAACTTTCTCATGGACAACGCCGCCGTGGCCAGTCTGATCACCCCTCCCTTGCTAGAACTTGGCCGCAGTCTGGGCTTGGCGGAACTACCTGTGGCCCTGAGTGTGGGCATGGCCGTGGGGCAGGTGTTCTTCCCCTACCAGTGCGCCCCCTTCATGCTGGTGTACAGCTACCGCCGGCTGGGCATGGGCCAACTGGTGCTCTGTATGGTCTGCATCGCGGCCCTCACCCTGCTCTTGCTCTGCCCACTCAATGTATTCTACTGGGACTGGCTGGGCCTGATCTAGAAGCGGTCCGGCCACCACATGTGGGCCTGGGTCAGGGGGAAAAGGCGCTCCAACAAGGCGTGGCAAGGCCGGGGGGCCTGGAGCCGGCCGGCAGCGAGCAACTCCCCAGGGGCACAGTACCCCATCAGCAACTGCAACAGGGTCTCTTGTCCCAGGCGCAAGCCGCTGCGAAAAGGTTCCTGCCCCAGGCGCAGGCGCCCTCTCTGCCCCTGCAGCACACAGGCACCCAGATCTGTTTTGATCCCCAAGGATTGGGTTCCCTGCCAGCGCCGGCCCAGTTCAGGCAGCACCTTCTCCATACACCCCTGCAAGTTGATGATCCGGCCCATGGGTCCGGCATTGCGCGGATACTGGGTTTCCACCTTGCAACCCAATGGCCGGCAGTGGTGGGCAAAGGGGTGATCCGGGGGCAGGCTGAGGGAGATCTGCTCGCGCCGCAATTCCACTGCCCGCCGGGCCAGAAACCACAGCAGGGTGTCGAAGACCGGTGCGCCCTGCCCCCCCAACTCGGCGGCTCGACAGCGATCCGGCACCGCGTCGTAGACCACGTAGCCTTGCACCTGATCTGCCCCGTTGACCGCGACCTGGATGCCGGCCTCCACCCCGAATCCCGAGCCTTTTTCAATCCCCTTCCAGGTTTTGGGGTCGCGCACCACCGATCCGGTGCGCCCCTCGTTCTGGCGGTTGTAGAGCCGGGTGATGGCCGCCCGGTCTGCCTTGCGGTACGGCCGCAGGCGCAGTTGTTTGGACACCCGCTCGGCGTCGCAGGTGTCCAGGCGCAGGTTGTGTTCCGGTATACAAGTGGCAAAGCCGAAGCGATGGTAGAAATCCTGGATGCCGAAGAGAACGGAGACCTCGTACCCCTCGCGAAGCATCAGGGCCAGCGAGGCCTCCAGCACGCGGCTGGCCAGGCCCTGGTTGCGGTACTGCCGGTCGGTGCCCACTCCGGCGATCCCTCCCACCTTGACCACCCCCGCGCCGATGCGCATCTGCACGTCTACGATCCACAGCCGCGAGATGGAGCGGCCCTCGCGCATGAGTTCTACCTTCCACCCCCCTGGCTCTCTCTTCTCCTGCAATTCCATCGCCTTTTCCTCCTCGGTTATTATTTGGCTAAAATATAGCTTCCCGGCTTTTCGGACTACACCCTTTTGGCTATATTCCCCCTCCCTATGGCAAAAACGATCCCCTTCTGGTCGGCCGGGGTGGAGGGCGCTCTCAGCCTCACCTTTGACGACAACGCCCCCAGCCAACTGGCCAATGCCCTGCCCTGCCTGGACGACCACGGGCTGCGGGGGACTTTCTACGTGAATCCGGGCCGGCGCCCGGACTGGGAGCGCCAGGTCCCCCGCTGGCAGCAGGCCGCCGCCCAGGGTCACGAGCTGGGCAACCACACCAATCGCCATCCCTGCTCCTGCAATTTCGGCTTCCATCCTACGTATTGCCTGGAAAAGCTGACCCTGAAAGACATCGAAGCCACCATCGACGAGGCCGAGGCGGATCTCGACCAGCTCTTCCCTCAGCAAAAGGGCAAACGCAGTTTCTGCTATCCCTGTTACCAGAGCTACGTGGGCACGGGGGTGGAGCGGCAATCCTATGTGCCGATGGTGGCCCGGCGTTTTCGCGCTGCCCGAGGCGGCGGCGAACGGCCCAACAACCCGCATCTAATCGATCTCACCTACACCTGGGCCTGGGCCGTGGAAGGCCACAGCGCCGAGCAGATGATCGCTTACGTGGACAAGGCCGTGGACCAGGGACTGTGGGCGATTATCTGCATGCACGGGGTGGGTGGGGACCACCTCGCCATCGAGACCAAAGCGATGGAAGGCCTGGCCCGGCACCTAGAAAAAAACAGTGCCAAGATCTGGACCGCCCCCCTCATCGAGGTGGCCGATTTCATCCTCACCCGCAGACAAGAGCTGGAAGATGGCGCGCAAAATCCTGGTCACTGATTATCAGTGGCCCGACCTGGAGATCGAAAAAAAGATCCTCGGCGAAGTCGGCGCCGAACTGGTGGTGGCACCAGACGGACAAGAAGGAACCCTGGCCCGTCTGGCCCAAGGCTGCGAAGGCATCCTCACCTGCTGGGCCAAGACCACCAACAAGGTGATCGAGGCAGCTTTCCCGGATTTGAAAGTGATTGTCCGCTACGGCATCGGCCTGGACAATATCGACGTGGACTTTGCCACCCAGAGCCACGTCCCGGTGCTCAACGTGCCCACCTACTGCGTGGTGGACGTGGCCGAACACACCCTGGGTTTTATCCTGGCTCTCTCGCGCAAGCTCGCCTTCTTCGACCGGCGGGTGCGCCAAGGCACCTGGAATATCCAGGAAGCCCTGCCCCTGCGCCGGCTGGTGGGCAAACGCCTGGGGCTGATCGGGCTGGGCAATATCGGCAAGGAAGTCGCTAAACGCGCCCAGGCCTTTGGCCTGGAGGTCTGCGCCTATACCCCGAGGCTGACGCCCGAGCGGGCAAAAGAAGCCGGGGTCACTGCCCTGTCGCTGGATGAGCTGCTGGCCAGTGCGGATTTTGTCTCCCTGCACCTGCCCCTCACCCCCCAGAGCGCCGGCCTGATCGGCGCTGCCCAGTTGCGGCAGATGAAACCCACCGCTTTCCTGATCAACACCTCGCGGGGCAAGCTGCTCGACGAGGAGGCGCTGTACCAGGCCCTGAGTACCGGCCAACTCGCCGGGGCCGCGCTGGATGTGCGCATCCAGGAGCCGCCGACTCCAGGGGACCGGTTGCTGCAGTTGGAAAACATCCTCCATACCCCGCACGCCTCCTTCTTCTCTCGCGAATCTATCGAGGAGTTGCAGGAGCAAGCTGCCTGGGAGGTCCGCCGGGTGTTGAGCGGCCAAGCCCCGCTGAATCTGGTCAATCCGGGGTACCGGTGAGTTTCGCCCGTCCCTGCACGGCGTAGCGCAGCACCACCCCCAAGAGCACGATGGCTCCCCCGATCTTGGTGGAGGGGCTGGGCAGTTCCCCGACCACCAGCGCCACCCAGATGGGGTTGAGCAGGGGTTCGAGCAGGGTGATCAGCGCCGCCTCCCCGGCCGGCACCCGCTGCAGGGCTTTGAAGAAGAGCAGGTAGGGAATCCCCAACTGCACCACCCCCATCAGCAGCATCAACAACACCTCGCCACTAGCGGCCTCCGGCTCGGGCCCCAGCCAGGGCAGGAGCAGCAGGACCACCACGCCGTTGTTGATGCCCAGCAGCCAGTAGGGGTCCTTGTGGCGGTACCGGCGCTGCAGCAAGATGAGCATCCCAAAAGCCAGACCGCTGGCCAGGCCCAACCCCACGCCCAGGCCATCGGCCTGCCCGGCACCGGCAAAGATCCACCCCACCCCAGTCATGGTAAGGACTAGGCCGGCCCAGTCCGCCCGCCCGGGGCGCTCGCCCAGCAGGGGAATGGCGAGCAGGAAGACGAAGACCGGGGCGGTGTATTGCAGGAGGATGGCATTGGCCGCGGTGGTGGCCTTGGTGGCGGCCACTAGTAAGATCACCGAGCCGGCATAGGCCAGGGCCAGCCAGAGATTGCCCCAGTCCAGGGGCTGGCGTCTTTTCCAGGCCAGCGGGGCCAGGCAGAGGGCCGCCACCAGGCTGCGGCTGAAAGCAATGCTCAAGGCACCCAAGTCTGCAGACTTGATAATCACCCCGCTCAGGCTCCAGCCCACGGCTGCCGCCACCAACATCAGTCGTCCCTGGGCCTGGTACCGGGAGATATTCGCCATAGGAGGTCAAAGATAGGGCAAATCTGGCGTTCGGGAGGAGGAAGTAGCATATTATACCGGCCTTTTACCCCTATTTCGGAGTCCATGAGCCAAGTGATCCCCAATATCCTGGCCAGTCGTTATGCCAGTCCCGAGCTGTGCGGGCTGTGGTCCGAAGAGGGCCGCATCCTGCTGGAACGCGAGTTCTGGATCGCCGTGCTCAAAGCCCAGCGGGAGCTGGGACTCGACATCCCCGCCGAGGCCATCGCGGCCTACGAAAAGGTCCGGGATCAAATCGACACCCAGTCCATTGCCCGGCGCGAGGCGCAATCGCGCCACGACGTGAAGGCCCGCATCGAGGAGTTCTGCAGCCTGGCCGGGTACGAGCATATCCACCAGGGCCTGACCAGCCGCGACTTGACTGACAACGTGGAGCAGTACCAGATCCTGCGCTCCTTGCAGCTGCTGCGCCTCAAATACGCCGCCCTGCTGCTGAGCCTGGCCCGCCGGGCGGACCAGTGGAAAGAGGTGGTAGTGGTGGGCCGCACCCACCACGCCCCGGCCCAGCCCACCACCCTGGGCAAACGCCTGGCCATGTTCGGGGAGGAAATGCTGCAGGCCTTTGCGCATCTCGAGCACCTGATCGACCACTACCCCCTGCGCGGATTGAAGGGTGCCGTGGGCACGGCATTGGATCAGGCCACCCTTTTCTCCGGTGACTTGGAGAAAGTCAACACACTGCAGCAGAGTGTCTTGAACCACCTCGGATTCAAGAAACAGTTAAATGCCGTGGGCCAGATCTACCCCCGCAGCCTTGACTTTGGGGTGCTCTCCTGTCTGTACCAGTTGGGTGCGGGGGTCTCCAGCCTGGCCCGCACCTTGCGCCTGATGGCCGGTGCCGAACTGGCCACCGAGGGATTTGCCAAGGGTCAGGTGGGCTCCTCGGCCATGCCCCACAAGATGAACACCCGCACCAGCGAGCGCATCAACGGCCTACAAGTGGTGCTGGGGGGGTATGTACACATGGCCGGCGGACTGGCCGGGGACCAGTGGTTTGAGGGGGATGTGTCCTGCTCGGTGGTGCGCCGGGTGGCCTTGCCCGACGCCTTCTTCGCCTTCGATGGCTTGGTGGAAGCGGCCCTGCACGTGCTGGACGACATGGGGATCTTTGAGGCGGTGATCGGCGCCGAGTTGGAGCGCTATTTGCCTTTCCTGGCCACCACCACCCTGTTGATGGAAGCGGTCCGGCGGGGTGCCGGCCGCGAGCAGGCCCACGAAGCCATCAAGGAACACGCCGTGGCTGTGGCGCTGGAGATGCGGGAAAAGGCCATGGCCCGCAACGACCTGGCCCAGCGTCTGGGCCAGGATGCACGCCTGCCCCTCTCAACAGCGGAAATCGAGACCATTCTCCAGCACAGCCAGGATTTCATCGGCCTGGCCGTCGCCCAGACCGAGGCCTTTGTCGCCCAGGTGGCGGCGGTGGGCCAGCGCTACCCTGCGGCCAGCCAGGTGCGCAAGAGCCGCCTGCTCTGAACCAAATTTCGCGGGAGTCTGCGATGCGCTACCAGCGGGTGCTGATCAAACTGAGTGGCCAGGCCATCTCGGGCAAGCAAGACTTTGGCTTTGACCCCGAAGCCCTGGAACACATCGCCGAGGAGGTGCTCAGCCTACACGCCCAGGGCATCCAGATCTCCATCGTCATCGGCGGGGGCAATATCTTCAGGGGCAATCTGGGGGCACAGTGGGGCCTCGAGCGGGCCGAGGCTGACAACATCGGCATGATGGGCACCATCGTCAACAGCCTGATGTTGCGCGGGGTGCTGACCTCCCACTCCAAGGGCCAGGCCGAGGTGCGGGTGATGAGCGCGATCCCCGTGAACACCGTGGCCGAGCCCTTCATTCGCCTGCGCGCCATCCACCACCTGGAACAGGGCTATATCGTCATCTTTGCCGGCGGGACGGGCAACCCCTACGTGACCACCGATTACCCGGCGGCCCAGCGGGCCATCGAGACCCGCTCCGACGCCCTGCTCTTCGCCAAGAACCGCGCCCGGGGCATCTTCACCGCCGACCCGCAGAAGGACCCCGCGGCGCGTTTCTACCACCGCATGCGCTACAACACCATCTTGCGACAAAACCTCTCCATCGTCGACCACTCATCGATCATCCTGGCCCGCGACCACCAGATGCCCCTCCACTTGTTCAACTTCACCGAGCGCGGCACCATGCTGCGCATCTGCCAGGGCGAGGATGTGGGCACCCTGGTGGCGGATGTGGGCGAGGATGTGCTGGAGTAGGATTGCCATGTCTGTCGATCAAGTCCCTCACTGTCCTCGGACGCAGCGGAACCCGCTGTTGTCCATAGTGAGAGAGGGATCAGACCAAGAGGGCGCCCGCAGATAGCTCTCGTCGTTGAGCCACGATCCGCCCAGGAGCAGGCGCTTGGTGCCCTCCCCCTGATCCACCCACTCCCACACATTTCCGGCCATATCCAAAGCCCCGTACGGGCTGGCGCCCTGGGGGAAACTCCCTACTGGCGCACTGCGCTCGTACCCATCGCTCTGGGAGACGCCCTGATCGTAGTTGGCCCGCCGCACTCCGCCGGCATCGGCCTGTTGATCCCCCCAGGGATAGCGACGCCCACCGGCGGCCTGCTGCCACTCCTCCTCGGTGGGCAGTCGCTTGCCGGCCCATTTGCAGTACGCGCGGGCCCCGTACCACGAAACCTCGACCACCGGGTGATCTGCGTATCCTCTCTTGCCCCCATACCGGCCCTTCTGGCTCTCGATCTGTGCGTCTTCGTCCTCGGTATCCAGCCACGTCACCCCGCCTTCGCTCTGGTTACTCCGGTCGTTCAGGAAGGCGGCGTACTCCGCATTGGTCACCTCATGGGTGTCGATATAGAACCCGAAGTCTTTCACCAAAACCATGCCCTGTGGTGGAGCGGGCACGGCGGCAGGCGGCAGCACCGGGGAGGAATGCAGCGCCAGCGCCAGTACTAGCGGTGCCCATTTATTGGCTTTTAGGACGACCTCTTGCTGCACGGCCTCGTACCCGGGGGCCTCAACCTTTACCTCGACCTTGCCCAGGCCAGCATTTGGGTGGTTCAGCGGCGCACCGGGCCCGGCCTTGCCAGTGTACACGCCATTCACATACATCTTGCACTCGGGTGCGTTGACGTTCACCTGCAGATGCCCCAAACGCGCTGTCGGCGGCGGGGGGGGCAGCGCCGCAAAGCCGAGGACAGGAATATCCCCTTGGCCGATGGCATCTGGCACGACAAAGCTGAAATCGTCGGTCAGGGAAGAAGACAGCCAGGGCACCTGCTCCCCACCGCTGGCTTTCTTGACCTCCTTGGCCACGTTCCTGAACAGCTCGTTCACCTCGAGGCCGGGCACCTTCAGATACTTGAGCAGGGCCGCCGTGTACAGGCCGTGCTCCCCTTCCCCATCCGCAGCCACCTTGCCCGGCGCCGTGGCATAGGCCACCAGGGTGCCGGTGGCCGCGTCCATGCCCACCAGGCCACGGGTCAGTGAGCGCGAACTACTGGCAAAGGGGTTATTGCGGCAGGCGTCGAGGATGACCAGATTGACCCGGTTTCCGGCACTCTCCAGCTTGTTGACCACCGAAGAAACTGGCACACACTCGTCCTCTGCCTCGTCCGCATTTTTCATCTCCAGGCCCACGGGCACCAGATAATTCTGGCCTCTGACCTGGATGCCGTGGCCAGCGTAGTAGAACACCCCCACCCCCCCTTGTTTGAGCGAATCGCCAAAGGCGCGGATGGCCTGAAGCATCTCTCGGCGGCCGGCGTCGATGCGCTCGATCACCTCGAAGCCACATTCGCGCAGCACCTCGGCCATAGCTTGCGCATCGTTGGCGGGATTCTGCAGCGGACCCGATTCATAGGCCCCGTTGCCGATGATCAGAGCAGTGCGCGGCTCGGTCTGCGCTGCTGCCGCTGCTCTTGGCTCTCCAGAGAAGGCCGCGGACAAATCCTCCTCCTCGTAGAGGGTCCAGCCCCGGACTTGGCCGTCAGCGATCTTGAAGACAATCCGAGGCCGCTCGTACACATGGTACATCACCTGCCGGCCAGCCACGAGGCGTGGCGGACCATAGGCCTGGGCCACCTGGCCGGCAGTATAACCGAGTTGGATACCCCGGTTGCTCTGTCCGCTGTAGCCCTTGCGGGTCTCCAGAAACGCCAGCAGGGTTTTGCCTGTGTCCATCGCCCACCAGTCGAAATCCCCCTGCTGGCCGGAGTAGACAACCAAGGCCGGCTGGTCCTGGTCTATTCTGGGAAGGCGGGCAACTGCCCCTGGAGCGGCCAGGAAAGCCTGGCAATCTGCGGGGCTGTGACCGCTGATCTGCTCTAGCCCAGGAGCATCCTCTCGCGGACTACCTGCCACAGGGACATCACCAGACAGGATGGCCAGATTGAATCGCGCCAGGTCGGGCTGACCTGCCTTTGCCTGCTCAAAATCCTGCCGGGCCTTGGACACAGCTCCTCCCTCAAGCCCCAGCCGCGAGATCCCCCGCACCAGCAGCGCCGCGGCGACCTGTGTACCCTCCCCGACCTTGTTGGCCACCTCCATTCCCTGTTCTGCCCATGCAAGAGCCTCTGCATGTTTGCCGAGCAGATCTGCCGCACAGGCCAGGTTCACGTACGCCGCTGCGTAGCCGGGATCTTTGGCGCGCGCCTGCTCGAAGAGCGCCCTACCCTGCTCCAGCAGTTGCAACCGCCGCGCTTCGTCGCCGCTGGTCCGGTTCTTTCCGCCCCGCCGCAACCGGGTCTGAGCGTCTAACTCGACTGGATAGGCGAAGCGCACTCCAGTGGACAGTTTCAGCGCCTCTAACACTCTGGCCACCCCGCTGTTGTTCAGGATCTCTCGGCTCGAAAATACCTGCCCCACCTGGTCGAAACACCTGGCAGCCTCGGGATAGTGCCCCACTATCAGGGCCCGGTTGCCCGCCTCAAAGACCGGCACCATCTCCGCTAGACGCCGCTCGGCCCGGCGGGCAATCTCCTGGCGCTCTCCCAGGGCCGGATACCCTTCCATCTCCTGCTCCAGTCCGTACTCGGCATAGAGGTGCGCCAGCAGTTCTGGTGCGACCCCCAGGGTATTGTATCCAGCCACAAAACCATAAAAACCCCCGAAATAGTCCGCCTCGGTCTCGGCCTCCAGCATTCTTTCTTCCTGCTGCTGGCGCACCTTCAGCCGCTGCCCCACCTCTAGGTCTGCAAAGCCATTGCCGAAATCCCCCACCCAGTCGTGGTCCTTGTAGCAATGCGCCAACTCGTGTCCCAGAAGTACGGCAAGCCCGGCCAGAGAATCAGCCCCCAACGAGGCACACACATCATAGGCCCGCTCCTCCAGGCCCAGCACATGCCGACGCCCCTCGTACCAGGCCACCTGGAAGCGGCCCCGGTCCCCGGCCACCATCTGCAGAACCGGCTTACTGCGGCCATCGCCGATGGCCCGCACCAGGTCCTCGAATACCCTGCGGGCCGTCTGCACCTTGGCATGGGTCTCCTCCAGCAACACCTGAGCCCACGCCGGACCCACCCCCATCGTTGCGCACAGCAGAGCGGCCTGGAAACTCCACCAGAGTACTCTGCTTTTTTTCAGCTGCATGGTCCACACCTCCTATCGCACCAGGCTCATCCGCCGGGCTTCCGTGTATTTGCCCACCACCTCCAGGCGACACAGATAGATGCCAGTAGCCACCTCTTGGCCCGCCTGGTCTCGCCCGTCCCAGACTACCTTCTGAGCGCCGGCCTCCTGAGTGTCATCCACCAGAGTGCGCACCGCCTGCCCCAGCGCATTGTAGATCACCAGTCTCACTTGGGATCGTTCGGCCAGGGTGTAGGGGATGGTGGTCTGCGGGTTGAAGGGGTTAGGGTAATTGGGCAGGAGCTTGGAACTGGCAGGCTGCGCACCGTCTTCTCCTGCCGGTTTTGCGGACGGCTGGGTGCCGGCCCCAGTCCGCAGGCCGAACTGTGAACCCCGGATGACCACCCCCTTCTGGGGAAGAACGATTTCCCCCTTCCCGGCGGCAAAGATGCCGGTCCAACTCTGCCCCGGATCCAGGGCCTCAAAGACGATTCCGGTCGATTTAACGGTACGCCGTTTCCCTTGCCGGTCGCGGAAAGCAAGCCGAGGGGTTTCCACCCGCAGTTTGCCCTCCACAATCAACTCGCAGCGGCGGGGATCGCGGCCACTGTGGAGGCGGTCGCTGCCGGCGAAGCGCACCCGGGTGTTGTCATAGATGACCAGTTCCCCCTCAGGGGCGATGGTGAGATCCCCGTCCACCAGGATCTCGCCTAACCAGTGTACCTGTTGGCGGATAACGCCAGCCCAATGGGGTAGTGATACATCTGCGGTCATCTCGCTGCCCTGGCGGCGTATATTGCGGATGGCAAGGCCGGTGAACGCCGAGGGTGGGTACCCACCCTCGATATTGGTTGAAGGATTCGATCCCAGGTCAAGATGGGTGAAGCGCACCCCGTCAAAGAGGTCGGTGGCATCCCCCAGATTGCCCCGATGGGCAACGCAATAGGGCTCGTCGTGCGCCCAGAAATCCAGGTTGTCGCGGCCACTGTAAGGCCTGGCGGTCCGACCCGAAGGGTACCCCTTATCCTCGTAGGTCCCGTCCGCGCAAATCAGGTCCACTACCTTTTTCCCTTCTTCGGTATTCATGAAGGCATGGGGACGTATATGCCAGACCAGGAACCCTTCCCCCGGCAGATTGCGATTATAATAGCTGCCGGCGCGGCTCCGGTATTCGAGCAGCAGGTACTCCTCCTCTAAAAAGTCTCCTTCCACGACCAACGAGCGCAGGGGCACCTTGTAAACCACCCCTCCCTGGTCCAGATCGATCAGGCGTATCCCGGTGGTGTCCCGCTTTAACTCGACCAACCGGTTGTTGTCCTGTCCGATCCACCCCAGGAATTCGCGGCTCTTGGCGCACATGGGGTTCGGCCCATCGCCGCCATGCCATCCCGACGAGCCCCAGCCCATTAGGCCCCAGTTGCCGATGCCGCCGCTGTCCTCTTCTGGATTGCCGTAGCTGAGGTCGTAGAGGTCGGGCAGGCCCAGGCCGTGCCCAAACTCGTGCGCCATGGTGCCCACCGTCTGGGCAAAGGTTCCCCCCTTGAAGATGGTCCCGCGCGACTTGTCGCCGCTGATGAGGATCGGCGCGCCTTGGGGCCCCTTGTCCTTGGTGACATAGTCAGCGCCGAACCCCAGACCGGCAATGCCCGTAGCCCCGCCCTGGATGAAGTTGCGCGGGGCGGAGACCGGGTTGATGAACACATAATCCACCACCCCGTCGTCGTCTCCGGAGTTTGGAATCCCATCTGGACCATTATTGTCGAACTGGCTAAAGTCGACGTCCTGATCCGCCCGCTCCAGAATCTCCAGAGCGAAGTCGCTGTATCCCCCATATTCCTTGGCACCGGAGGCCAAATAGGCTGTCGCTACCTTCCTGGCGGCATAGCGTTTTTCCACTACCTCACCCCGGATCAATACCTGTCCAAAGGACATGGTGTTGTAAAAATGGACAAAGCTGCCCTCCACCTTCGGGTCAAATAACTGGCGCGCAAACCCAGGGACCTGGTCACCCGCCTCGTCGCGGAAACGCGCAAAGAGAAACACCACTGCGAGCTTTCCCTTTGCCGGCAGGGTAGTACGGGAGATGACGAACCCCAGTTCTGATACCGGGGGCACCGCCTCAGCCAACAGGGGAGAATCCGTTGCGGCCAGTGGCTTTTCCCCTACCCACCAGAGCCCTCCCAGGCACAGAGCGAACACGGCCACGGCTGCATAGACATACCTGCGTCTGTGTGCTCTTTGCGGCATCAACAACCTCGCTTTGGCCAACAAATCAGGAGGCGTGGGAGACGACTGGGCTTCAGGGGTGCTTTCAGCGAGATCCTGCCGCAGGGACTCCACCGCAGCAAAACACCGATCACAGTCCTGCAGGTGGTCGGTCAAGCGCTGCCTTTCTGCCCCTCCCACCGAGCCATCTAGATAGGAGCACCACTGCTCCAGGGAGGGGCATGGGGCCGTTATGCGAGAGTCCTCAGCTTGCATCGCTATTCACCTGTGGCATGCTATGATACTTAGAAGACCAAATACCGAGATATTTGAACAACCTCCAGACAGCGCTCATCCCCTGGACAGCGGGACTCCTTGTTCCCCCAGGAACTCTTCCAGGGCCTTGAGGACCTGCCGCCGCTGAACCACCAGGGGCGGGGAATGCCCGGAGCGGGTTTCTAGCCCTCTGGTTAGGTGCGTGGCGATCTTGTCCAGAGCGCAGTCTTTTAAATAGTAGCAGCGGTTCGCATTGGCGATCTCGCCCAGGCCCAGTTCTTGATCGACGGCGGACAGCTCGGCGATCTGCGCCGGCGTTGCTCCCTGGTTGTAGAGCAGGATCAGCACCCGTCGCTCAGGCCTGGAGAGTTCCTGGACCGCAGCAGCGATCGCTTCTTGAATGATCCCGCGCAGCGACTGTAGCTCCCCTGTGTGCCTACATTGGATGAGACAATTCGCCTGGTTAAATTAGTGTCTAGCCCAACGGGCGAAGGAGACTCAAGATCATGTCACAAGCAGCAGCCAAAATGGAACCAACCGTCGCTGGCCAGTC
>CAMAVQ010000116.1 GCA_945861755.1 Gemmatimonas phototrophica | reverse complement strand
TAAAATACATGCGCCCTACGACGATGCCGGTGACGCCGCCCTCCTGCCAGGCGTCGAAGATCTCCCGATAGTTGGCCAAGTATCGCTCAAGGGGATTGAATACGAAGATCCAGCATTTCATCGCCATGTCCTCCTCAATCCTTCTTCTTCGCCGAGCGGAACTGGGCCCCGTAGCCCTCGGTATGCTCGCGCCAGGTGTCCTCGGGCCAGTAGTCGCTGGTCTCCTCGCGCCACGGCACGCCGCACATCCGAGAAATTACGTGCCAGGCGGGGGCGTTCATCGCCGGCTCCGGATGGAAGAGAAAACGCGTGCCGCCCGCGTCTTTGGTCGCCTGGAGGATGCCCTGCAAATCGCGGGCGGTCATCGCGTCGCCGGCATGGGGCTCGCGGGCCGAGGCAGAAACCCAGAACACCGTCTTGGCCGGATCGCCGATGGCCTCCAGGGCGCGCCGGGTCTCGCTGTAGACGACCTCGCTGAAGAACTCGGGCGGGAAGCCGCGCTCCAGGTCGGCCAGGGAGCGGACGCCCGGCAGGCGCAGGCCAAAGAGGGACTCGACCAGTTCAAAGCAGTCGCCCTCGCTCAGGGTGGGGTTCCACTCCCCGAGCTTGAGCACCCAGCGCTGGATGGTTCCGTACATGCCGTCGAAGCCGCGGTGCCAATAGTAGTGCTTGGGGAAGATATAGTCGAAGAGCGGCGCCATCTGCTGGTAATTCTGGCCCGTCAGCGACGAGAAGGTGGTGATGCGCGGGATACCGCCCAGCAGTATCTTTCGATCCACCTGATCGACGGCGCGCCGGTACATCGCCATCGCCCCCAGGGCCACCTGGTGGCGGGCCCGCAGCCAGTACAGGGCGTCGGCGTCGATGTCGAAGAGGTTGAGGCCGGCCAACAGGCCGCCCGGCGCGTGGTAGCGGACCAAGTCCGGCGTCAGGCTGCGGAGGCGCTGGCGCAAATGGGCGATGCCGCGTTCCATGCGGCCCAGGTCGTAGCCGAGGTTGCCGAAGCGCTCGCGTTCGTACGGCCGGATCTCCAGCACCTCGCCCCCGTGGTGCCAGGCCAGCTCGTAGTGCTGCTCGCCGGGACCATCCATGATCACGCCGCGCGCCATCGGGAAGGCCTTCGCCACGTCCTGCAGCGCCGCTAGGTAGCCCGTCTCGCCGTAGGGATCGTCCTTGCCGGGCCTGCCCCCGCCGCCGCGCGGCACGTCGAAGATCAGGATCGGCCAGCCACGGGCCGCCGCGTCGTACAAGATCTCCTGCAGCTTCTTCTCCTTCTCCGGCTCGCGCCGCTCCGGCGGCGGCGGGGTGACGCCAAAGGATTCGTACACCTTCGGGTCAGGGGCAAAGGCCCGCACGAAGGAGCCATCCTCCTGGCGAAAGTGGAGCCGGCCCACAGCCAGGCCGCGCACCCCGCCCTCTTCCCAGGCGTCAAAGATGCGCCGGTAGTTGGCGATCCATCGCTCCTGCCAGTATTCTATGGGGAGGTGGAGAAAAATCCAGCTTTCCATAGGTGTCGCTCCTCTCGATGGTTCGCGGCTCGCCTAACCCTGCCGCTCCGCGTCGCGGCGGATGCCGGGGGTGGGGAGAATGGGGGCGTACTGGTAGTTCGGCTCGCGCTCGTGCCGGCGCTGGATCTCGTTGATATGTTTCCAGGTCTCGCGCAGCCCATTGGGACAGGGCGGCATCTCGGGCTTGATCAGCCGGTGCAGCCGGCTGAGTCGGTAGCAGGGCACTGCTGCGTACATATGGTGCTCGGTGTGGTAGTTCATGTGCCAGTAGAGGAACTGGACGAAGGGATTGAGATAGATCGTCCGGCAGCAGAGGCGGAAGTCGGGCACTTTGTCCTGCAGGCCGACATGCTGGGCAGAGTTGCAGAAGAACTGCAACCACGCGCCGAACATCATCGGAAAGGTGACCACCAGCGGCACCACCCACAGCCCAAAGGCCAACGACACCCCGGCGATCGACAGATGTCCGATCAACAGGACGCGCTCCCAACGGGTATAGGCGCGGCGGCGTTCCGGGTCGCTGGAGGGAAAGAGCATGCCGGTCCACTTGTCGTTGGTGTTGAGGTAGCCGGTGAAGTTCTTGAGTTTGCCCTTGAGTAGGTGGTAGGGGTACTTGTAGTTGACGATCCCCCATTTCCAGACACTCTTGGTATCGACCTTAGCTGGCAATACCACTTCCAGGTCGTCTGGCGGGTGCAGCGTGTATTTGTGGTGCTCGGTGTGGCTGGCCCAGAAGTGATGGTGATTGTACCAGCCCAGAAAGGAGAAAATGCGCAGGAAGAAGCCGTTGAGCCATACGGTCCTGAAGACCGAGTCGTGGATCAGCTCGTGGAAGCCGTTGATCATAAAGTGCCAGAAGTGGCCGTTGACGAATACCAGCAGGGCCGTGAGGTACCAGGGCCAGTTGAGCGACGAATAGATGGCCGCCCCGGCGGCCGTCGTTAGCACCCCCAGGTACCCGAGGGTCTGGGCAAAGCCGAGCAAGTCGCTGCGCTTGTTGAGCCTGGCCAACTCCTCGCGGGAGACCTGGCAGCGGTACCACTTGACGCGCGTCTTCTTGAGCGGCTCGTTGTATTGCGGGCCGGCGGTCAGCACCTCCTGATCGGAAAGGGCGTCCGGGGCAGTGGGGTCTGGCTGATTTATCGCGGTCATTGCGGCATCCCGTTGGCTGAAGTGTAGGCCCAATAAAGCCGCGTTTCCGGCGACTGTCAAGCCGACTTGCCGCTGCACCCCTTTGCTTGACACCGCCAGTGGTCACCGTCATAGTAGTGGCCTGTGACCACTAGCACCCAACAAATGATCCGCTTAACCAAAAAAGAGGGACCCATGGCCAAACCGCGCATCCTGTTCTTCCACGACAGCCGGCATCCGCTCATCTACATGTACGAGCCGCCCATGCAAAAGGAAGAGATGGAGGCGGCGGTGGACGAGTTGGTCGGCACCCCGGTGGAGGCCCTGATGTTTTGCCTGGGGGATGGCCGCACAGTACTGCACGACACCCGGGTGGGCGAACTGTGGGGTCACAACGTCAAGCGCTGGCCGCACCTGGTCTTCCAACGGGCCCACCGCAATGCCACCCAGATGGTCGGCCGGGGCCTCGACCCCCTGCGGGTGGTCTGCGAGCGGGCCCGGGCCAAGGGCATGTCGATCTACCCCACGCTGCTGGTGCAGCAGGGGCGCGGGCCGCACGAGCAGGATGTGCGTTGCTCTGATTTCCGCTTTGAGAACCAACACCTGGAGATCGGCGCGCCAGGCGACCTGCCGCCCGATTTTCCCGGCGCCACCTGCCTGGATTTCATGCACGAAGAGGTGCGCGAGGAACGCTTTGCCCTGATCCAGGAGGTGTTAGACCACTACCCAGTGGACGGCTTCGAGCTGCAGCTCAACTATCAGCCGCACTACTTCCATCCCGCCAACCTGACCAAGGGCCGCAAGCTGATGACGGCCTGGATCGAGCGGGTCTATCGCGCCGTCAAACGCAGCGGCAAAGAACGCGAGTTGGTGATCCGCGTGCCCGCCAGCATCGAGGGCTGTATGGAAGTGGGGCTCGATGTCCGGGAATGGCTGCGGCGCGGCATCGCCGACGCGCTGGTGGGTCAGAACTTCTCCGGCCCCGAACTACTAGATCAGATGGCCGACTTCCGCCCTTTGGTGGCGGCAGCCAAAGGCAGCGGCTGCCGCGTGCTGGCCGCCATCCAGAGCATGGTGGATTCGGACCGACTGGGCGACGCCTCCATCGAGATGATCCGCGCCGGGGCCTGCAACTACTGGGCTCAGGGGGTGGATGGATTATACCTGGCGCACTGGTTCGCCAGTTGGCCGTACCCGGCTTCCTTCTACGAGAAGCTGCGCGAGCTGCCCCATCCCGAGGTCATGGCCCCCAAGGACAAGACCTATTTCATCCCCACCGAGACCGGGCGCTATCCGACGCCCATCCGCGAGCCGGGCCTGGAGATGGTGTTGCCGGCCCCCCTGGCACTGAACCAGTCGGTGCAATTGCCCCTGCACCTGAGCGACGACCTGCCGCGCTGGCAACGCGTCGGCCGGGTGCATCAAATACTCCTGCGGGTGCGGGTCATGGGCCTCAACGAGCGCCACCACCTGCGCTTCCGCCTCAACCGCAAGGTGCTGCCCATAGAGCGCGCACGCCTGATCAACGAAATGTACCGGATGAAGGCCCCGCGCTACCGCACTGGCTCGGGGTACTGGTTCGTGTTCCGGCTAGACCGGGCTCACTGGCCGCGCCAGGGCGATAATCTGCTGGAGATCACCCTGCTCAAGACAGACCGCCAGGCCCTGCCCGAGCTGCGGGTGCGCGACGTGGAGTTGGAGATCAGCTACCTGATGGGCAGGAATTTCAACCGCGGCCAGGACCCCGACCTGGGGCCCTGGGAGCACACCGGTATCTGAGCGCTCAGGAGAAGAACCCCAGATCCTCGCGCGTCGCCCGGCGCGCCACCTCTTCGTCCACCGAGACCCCCAGCCCAGGGCGGGTCGGCACCGCGATGTGCCCGCCCTGGATCAGGTCCCGTTCCACCGTCAACGTATTCCACAACTCATTGTCTAAATGGTGGAATTCGAGCACCTGGAAATTGGGTGCCGCAGCGCAGACGTGGCAGGCCGCTATCGTGCCCACCGGGCCGCAGATATTGTGGGGCGAGAGCGGGATATAATACATGTCGGCCAGGTCGGCGATGCGCCGGCCCTCCAGCAACCCGCCGGCCTTGGCAAAATCCGGGGAGATGATGTCAGCCGCCTGCGATTCGATCAACTGCCGGAAGCCGAAGCGGGTGTAGAAGTTCTCGCCGGTGCAGATGGGGGTGCGGGTCGCCGCCTTGACCTTGGCCAGGGCGTCGATGTTTTCGGGCGGGATGGGGTCCTCCAGCCACAACAGATTTAACCCCTCAAAGGCGTAGGCCACCTTGAGGATGTCGGCCGGGGCGTAGTACCAGTGAGCATCGATGGCCAGGTCAGTGTCTGGATCGAGGGCCTGGCGCACCGCCCGGACCACCTCGATATAGTAAGCGATGTCTTTGTTGCGGATGCCGCGGTTGTACGGATCGCGGGTCGAGGGGCGCGGATCGATGTCGAACTTGAGCGCGTCGAAGCCCCGCGCCTCCACCTCCACGGCCTTGGCCACCCACGAGGCCGGATCGTCCCCGTCGCCGGCATGGCAGTCGTTGTAGAGACGGATACGGTCGCGGAACTTGCCGCCCAGGAGTTGCCAGATGGGCACCCCGCAGGCCTGACCGGTCAGATCCCACAGCGCCATCTCGATGCCGCTGATGGCGCTCATCACCGCCCCCTGGTAAAAGCCCGAGGCCGACATGCGGCGCTGCATGTCGCGGAAGAGCTTGTCCACGTTGCGCGGGTCCTGGCCGATGAGGGCCCGGATCAGGCGCTCGTCCACCGCGATCTGGTGCACCCCGGCCCCGTGGTACGCCTCGCCGATGCCCACCAGTCCCTCGTCGGTGCGCACCTTGATCAGGACCCAGGGGAAAGGCGTCAGCAGCACCGCGCCGATACTGGTGATCTTCATCGCCCCCTGCTCTTCCTCATGCCCACCCCGGTCTCAGCACATAGGTGCGGTCGTCGAAGACCACGAACTCCTGCGCTTCAGAGCGGTGGGCCCCGCCGATGATGTAGAGGCGATCCTCCAGCACCGCAGCGGCACCCCAGGACTGCTGGGTGGGCAGCGGAGGCCCCGGACGCCATTTCCGCTCCGCAGGTGAATAGCGAAAAGTATCCTTGGAGAGATAGCCACCCATAACCCAGACCTCGCCGGCAAAGGCGGTCACCAGGGCGGCCTGGGGTGATTTCTCCAACTGCGGCAGGCCGCTGAGCCATTGGCGGGCGGCGGTGTCGAAGGCGAAGAAACCCTCGGTGCTCACGCAGTAGAGCACCCCCTCCAGCGCAGCGCAACCGCCCTGGCGGGTGGGCATCGGCAGGGGGGGTTCGTCGCGCCAGGCGCTTTCGCCAGGGGCGATGCTCTCGACGGTGGCGATAGGCGTGGTCGGGTTGCAGGCCCCACCCGCCGCCCAGATGCGGCCGGCCTCCACCATGACAAAGGGATCGGTGCGCACGTTGTTGAGCCGAGGGCCCACCGCCCAGGTGCCGCTGGCCGGATCGTAGATCTCCACCACGTCCACGGTGGTGCGTTCGCCCTTGGGCAGGTCGAGGTCTTTCATTTTTCCCTCTCCCCCTACGATCCAGATCCGCCCATCCAGCGCGGCGATACCGTTGTAGCGGCGCGGAAAAGACATACGGCTGACCAGTGCCCAGCGGGCGAGGTGCGGATCAAAGGCCCACAGCTCGTCGAAGACATGCCAATCGGCGGGGAAACCCCACTCCGAGGTCAGGCCGCCGGCCACGTAGAGCTTGCCCTGCAGGGGCGCGGCGAAGATGTCGTGGTTGCCCCCCGGCAGCCGGCCCAGTGCTTCCCAGGCGTGCTGCCAGGCATCTGCCGCCGGGCCACGGCGGTACAGGCCCTCGGCAGTGGCAGCCCAGATGGCGCCCCGCCCGTCGGTATACACAGCGCACACCGGTCCTGGGGCGCTGGCCAGGGATTGGGCGATCAACTCGCCCCGGGCGTTGATGTTCAGTTCGAACACCTCGCCGGTGGAAAAACCGGCCAGGACCAGGTCGTCGGGCGAGAGCCCCAGCGCGGTCGGCGCGCCGGCGGGCAGACCCTGTGCCACCAGTTGCCCGCCCTGTTCCGGATGGCGGGGATCAAAACGCAGCAGACCAGTCGGCCCGCCGCCCCAGACAAAACCCACGCTGTCGGCAACCAGCCACTCCCACGATCCCTCTTCTTCCGGCCGCGCCTGCCAGGCGTCGGGTTTGTTGGCCGACAGCACCGCTACCTGCCCTTCGCTGGTCAGGCCCCACAAATTGCCGTGTAAATCCACGGCCAGCGGCATCGGCGCGGGCACCGGGCCTGGATGGACTTCGGTGAAAGAACCGTCGAGCCGCCGCCGCTTGGCACAGCCCTCGACCCAGAGATCCCCGTCCGGGGTGCAGCAGACCCGCCGGGCGCCCCCGGGAGGTCCGCCGAAAGCGGCGCTCAATTCCTGGGGCTCAGCGACCCTGCCCTCCTCAAGGAACGCGATTTGCATGCCGATGGTACAGTAGAGGGCACCATGCGCATCGCGCGCCGCGCCACCCACTTCACCGCGCTGCAGCCAGTCGAACTGGCCAGCGCGCACGCTGGCCAGACCCTGGGCAAAAACCAACACCACTTCGTCTTCCCCACAACCGAACAAGGCCCGCGGGGCAGCGGGCAAAGGGCAGATCAGTTCCATGGTTCTCTTTCTTTAGAGGGATGTGTTAGTCCAGACACGGACTGCAGAGATCTTCAACGACCCGGTTCACCTTTTTTGATCTGGTCCCACACCTGGTCCATTTCTTCCAGGGTGCATTCCGGCAACTGGCGGCCCTGGGCGCGGAAGACCGTCTCCACCGCGCGGAAGCGGCGTTCGAACTTGTCCACGGCGCGGCGCAATGCGTCCTCGGCGTCGATCTTGAGAAAACGGCTGGTGTTGACCAGGGCAAAAAGCAGGTCGCCGAACTCCTCTTCCAGCTCCTGCGGCGTGCCGCTCTCACAGGCCTGGCGCAATTCCCCCCACTCCTCCTCCACCTTGTCTAAGGGTCCCTCGAGTTGCTTCCAGTCGAAACCCACCCGCGCCGCCTTGTGCTGGATGCGCTGGGCCCGCAACAGGGCCGGCAGTTGTCTGGGCACCCCTTCGAGGGCCGAGTCGGGTTTGTCCTCTTCCTGGCGTTCGGCCTGCTTGATGCGCTCCCAGTTGGTCAGCACCTGCTCGGCCCCTTCGACCTGGGTATCGCCAAAAACATGGGGATGCCGGCGGATCAGTTTGTCGACGATGGCGCGGCACACCTCCTCGATGGAAAAGCGCCCCTCCTCATCGGCGATCTGGGCATGGAAAACCACCTGGAGCAGCACGTCCCCTAGCTCGCGGCGCAATTCGGCGTCGTCTCCCTGGTCGATGGCCTCCAGCGCCTCGTAGACCTCCTCGACCAGGTAGGGCTTGAGCGAGGCGTGGGTCTGCTCGCGGTCCCAGGGGCAGCCGCCCTCGCCGCGCAGCCGGGCCATCACAGCCACCAATTCCTCGAAGCTGCTCCGCTCTTGCTGGCTCACGGTGTATTTCTCCTGGGTGCGGGTTGGGGACAAAAAAGCGGATTCCGCCCTGCCCTGTCAACGCCCGAGCGACCGGGAACCATAGAACAACTCGGGCATTTTATATACGCATTCCCCTCTGTTGGCATTAGGTCTGACTCGATGAAAAAAAAGAAACTCCAGCCCGACGCCAAAAAGGACCGCCTGCTCGAAGGGGACCCACTGCTGGCCACCTACCTGGGGGAAATCGCCGGCTCCACGCCGCTCTCCTCTATGGAAGAGGCCGTCCTGGCCCGCCGTATCCGCCAGGGCGACGGCGAAGCGCGCAACCTCCTGGTTGAGGCCAATCTGCGCTTTGTGGTCCGGGTGGCCAAGGAATACCAGAACCGCGGCCTGGCCCTGGCCGAACTGATCAGCGCCGGAAATGTAGGCCTGATCACCGCCGCTGAGCGTTTCGATGAAACCCGGGGGTTCAAGTTCATCTCCTATGCGGTATGGTGGATACGCCAGTCCATCCTCCAGGCCCTCACCGAGCAGTCCACGGTGCGGGTGCCGGTCAACCGCCTCGACCTGCTGGCCAAGATCGCCCGCACCGGCGACGCCCTGCAGCAGCAGGGAGCGCCACCCACCCCTGAGCGCATCGCTCAGGCCCTGGGCCTGAGCATCGAGGAGATCGAGGATACCCTGGTCAACGGTCAGTCGGTCCGCTCGCTGGACGCCCCCTTCGACGAGGCCCAGGACCAGTGCCTGCTCGACCAATTAACCGACGAAGACCAGCTCAATCCCGAGCAGGAGGTGATGGAATTCACTCTGCGGGAGAATATCGAGACGGTGTTGACCAGCCTGAACGCCCGCGAAGCCGAAATCCTGCGCCTCTACTTCGGTCTGGGCCAGGATCGCTCATTGACTCTGGACCAGATCGGTCTGCGTTTCAAGCTCACCCGCGAACGGGTGCGGCAGATCAAGGAATTGGCCCTGAACAAACTCCGCCACCCCCGTCTCTGCACCCGCCTGCGCAGTTACGCCGATAATTGATCTGCACTTGGCACGCATCTTGCGAGGCTCTCTGGTAGCAGGATCATAGCTCTGAGTAGCACCGCCCTGAGGGCGGAAAAAGTTGCTGCACCTGAGCTCAATTCCTGCCGATAACCCCAGTACCAATCCCAACCCAGGAGCCGAACATGCCCTCCGAAAGAATGTCCCTCTCCAGAAGCCAGATGCTGGCCCGCGTGGGTGCCCTATTTTTTGTCTTGACCGGCCTTTTTCTGGGTGCCCTGCTGGCATCCCTCGGCGGAGTCTGAACCCCTGCATCTTGCCCTTATCTCCCGCCACCCTACTGCTATCAGATTCAGTTACACAGATTCTGTTACAATCAGTTGACATCTCTGTTGGTGCGCTGCTTTCATCTCGCCTTCTGGCCCTCATAAAACCGGTTTGTTACAAAAGCTTGACTATACCTCTGCCGTCCCCTATATTGCTCTGCCGAGGCGGTAAATTAGTCGTAACTTTTTCTGTTTTTTACCTTAAATATTATCCGGCGTCCCCCTCCTCCTGACGTTGGCCGCGCTAGGTCTTGCCCAGAGACTGTCCGCTGAGCTATGACCTTGCCGCTCCCTGAGAATTCGCTCCCATGGGCAAAATTATCGCCATTGCCAACCAGAAGGGCGGCGTGGGCAAAACGACTACGGCCGTCAATCTGTCTGCCTGCCTGGTAGCCGCCCAACACAAGACCCTGCTCATCGACATGGACCCGCAGGCCAACGCCACCAGTGGCTGCGGAGCAGGGGCCGACAGCCTGGACGGCTCGGTCTACGAGGTGCTTATCGGCAGATCCCGCTTGGCAGAGGTCATCTGCCATCTGGAAATCCCCCTCTTCGACCTGGCCCCCTCCCACATCAACCTGATCGGCGCCGAACTCGACATGGCCGCGATGCTGGGGCGCGAGAAGAAACTCGCCGAAGCCCTGGAACAGGTCGCCGCCCATTACGAGTTCGTCATCATCGACTGCCCCCCCTCCCTGGGCCTGCTGACCCTCAATGCCCTGGCGGCCGCCCATTCGGTGCTGATCCCGGTGCAGTGCGAGTACTATGCCCTAGAAGGTCTGAGCAAATTGCTCAATTCAGTGCGGCTGGTGCAGCGCTATCTCAATCCGGATCTGAGCGTCGAAGGCGTGTTGATGACCATGTACGACGACCGCCTCCAACTCTCGCGCCGGGTCGTCGCCGAGGCCAGATCCTATTTTGGCGACAAGGTCCACCGCACCCTGATCCGGCGCAACATCAGCCTGGCCGAAGCGCCCAGTTTCGGCAAACCCGTTCTCCTCTACGACGCCCTCTCCACCGGCACCGACAACTACCGCCAGCTGGCCGAGGAACTCTGCGAAGCCCAGCCGGCCCTGCTGCCCGCTTTTTAGCTCCCCCCCTGCCGGCGGATCCCCAGCCTGGCCAGTCGGTCGCACAATGTGGAGCGCTTCATCTCCAGGTGGCGCGCTGCCGCCGATACATTGCCCTGGCTGCGCGCCAGGGCTTCCTCCAGATGGATGCGCTCGTAGGTGCGCATTCGCTGGGGTAGCCCCCCTGCCGGGCAAACCTTTTCCAACTGTCCCGCCTCCAGATGCTCCGGCTCGATGCAGGTCCCCTCGCACAGCAACAGCGCCCGCTTCAGCGCCACCTGCAGCTCCCGCACATTGTTCTGGGTCCAGTCCCTGGCCTCCAGCCAAGCCACCGCCGCCGGAGATAACCGGCAGGGCGGGCGTCCGAACTCGCGGCAGCAGGTCTGCAGGAAGTGGACGGCCAAAGGTTGCAGATCCTGGCGTCGCTGCCGCAGCGGGGGGATGTGGACCACAAAATCGGCCAGCCGGTAATAGAGATCAGCGCGGAACGCCCCCCTGCCGGCCGTGGTCCCCAACTCGCGACTGGTAGCCGCCACCACCCGCACATCCACCCCCACCTCGCGTGTCTCCCCCAGCCGGCGCACAGCCCTTTCTTGTAATACCCGCAGCAGCTTGGGTTGCAGGGCCAGGGGTAATTCCCCCAGCTCATCCAGGAAGAGGGTACCGCCCTCGGCCTGCAGGAAACTGCCGGGGTGGGCCGCCTGCGCTCCAGTGAAGGCGCCCTGGCGGTAGCCAAAGAGTTCGGCCTCCAGCAGAGCTTCGGGCAGGGCGGCGCAATTGAGCGCTACCAGGGGGTGGTGCCGCCGCCGGGGATCGGCCTCGTGCAGGGCGCGCGCAATCACCTCCTTGCCGGTCCCGCTCTCCCCCAAGATCAGGACATTGACCCTCAGCCCCAGCACCCGCCTCAGATCGGCCATTACCGGCGCCAGTCCCCCCTGGCTGCCGATGATCTGCTGCAATCGCCGCTCTGCCTGGAAGTCCAGTTGTGCCATCGCTGCGCCTCCCTCGTTTTCGGCTGCCTCTTAGTATGGCGCCTGGCCAGGGGGATCTACAAGGGGCAAAACACCAGAGAATGGGCCCTTCTTCCTCTTTTCGGCCCTCTTCAGCACTGTTAGGTGCCGGTGCCGGCACCCGGTGCCGGGAATCCGACAAAACCAGGGGGCAGACACGCGGAGACCAGCGCTGCCAGCGCCGCTGCAAGAGACGGTTTTTCAAGCGCCTGGAAGCTGCGGGCCTGGGGGGAGCCACGGGCGGTACGGGACTTGCCTGGGAAGCTGGCACACCCTTTCGCGAGGAGGAGGCCATGCACGAAGCGCCGGACCAGTCCCTCTACCAGACCAGCAAGTCCGCACCCCGCCGACTGATCACCCGCAATGCCTGCATGCAGCAGCTGCTCGAAGAGCTGGGCCGGCTGGCCCAGGCCAGGGCCACGGTGCTGATCCAGGGAGAAAGCGGCACGGGCAAGGAAGTGTTCGCCCACGCCGTGCACCAGCGCAGCCCGCGCAACCGGGGGCCTTTTGTGCGCCTCAACTGCGCCGCCCTGCCGGAGGGGGTGCTGGAGAGCGAGTTGTTCGGCCACGAAAGGGGCGCCTTCACCGGCGCCGTGCGCCAGCACGCCGGCCGCTTTGAACTGGCCCACCGGGGCACCCTCTTCCTCGACGAGATCGGCGCTGCCCCGCCCCAGGTGCAGGTGCGCCTGCTGCGGGTCCTCCAGGAGCAGGAATTCGAGCGCATCGGCGGCACCCAGACCCTCAGGGTGGATGTGCGGGTGATCGCCGCCACCAACGTGGAACTCAAGCGCGAGGTGGCCCTGGGCCGCTTCCGCGAGGATCTTTTCTACCGGCTCAACGTGTTACCCGTGCAGCTGCCGCCCCTGCGCGAGCGCCGCGAGGACATCCCCTTGTTGGTCGACCACTTCATCCAGGCGGCGGCCGGCAGGAACCGACGCCCCCTCAGCGGCATCGAGGCCGAGGCCCTGACGCATTTACAGGAGCACCCCTGGCCGGGCAACATCCGCCAGTTGGAAAACACCATCGAGCGCATGGTGGTGCTGGCGCGGCGGTCCTGCCTGGGGGTCGGTGATCTGCCGGCGGAGATTCTGCGATGGCGGGAAGAGGAGAATCTGGAGGAGTTAGGCGCCTGTTCCTACCGGGAGGCCAAGGACCAGTTCGAACGGCGCTTCCTGAGCGCCGCCCTGCGCCGGCACCGGGGGGTGATCACCCAGGTGGCTGAGGCCATCGACATGTCGCGGAAAAATCTGTACACCAAGATGGACCATCTCAGCATCGACTACGCCCGCTTCCGGCCCTGGGGGGCTCAGAGCGAGGAAGAATAGGGCAGTCCCAGCGCCTGGTGGAATTTCTGCATCTGGCTCATCAGATACGGGCGCTGCTCCCCATCGGCGGGTTCCGCCTCCAGGGCCCGGCGCATCAGGGCGATGGCGTGGGCCCCCTGGCCTTTCTTGTGGAGCAACTCAGCATAGGTATCGAGGTACACCGGGTTGTCGGCATCGCTCTTGACCGCCTGCAGCGAGAGTTCGAGGGCGTGGTCCAGTTGCAGATCCTCCTCCCCGTAGGTCCAGGCCAGGTTGTTGAGCAGCGCCGGGGAGGGCGGCTGGGGGCCCCGGCTGAGGGCCTGTTCGTAGTAATCGATGGCCAGACGGCGCAGGCCCTGCGCGTAGCAGAGCGTGGCGATCTGCCCGGCAATGGCTCCTGGGTCCCCGCTGTGCTCCAGGGCGGCGGAAAAGTCTTGCCTTGCCTCCTCCGGCGTCCCCTGGCGCAGGTGGCATTCGCCCAGGGCCAGCAGCACGGCGGTATCGCCCGGTAATCGTTTCAGCGCCTCTTCAAGGACCGCGACGGCTTCGGCGAAACGCTGATGGCGCATGTAGAGCCGGCCCAGCTGGACCTGGGCAAAGGTGGAGGTATCGCCCTGGGCGGCCTGCTCCAGCCACTGGCGCGCCTGTTCCTCGTCGTCGAGCTGGGCGTAGGCCCAGCCCAGGCTAGACTTGGCCAGGCGGTTCTCGGGCTGGGCTTCCAGCACCTGGTCCAGCACCTGGCGTCCCAGGTCGAAGCGCTTCTCTTCCTGGCAGACCTGGCGCAGGGCGGCGTAGTACTGTGGATTGCCCGGATCGGCCAGGATGGCCTGCCCCAGGGCGGCCACTGCCTCGGCCGGCCGCTTCAGCCCCAGCTGGGCCATGGCCATAACCAGGTAGGAGGGTGCGTCGCCGGCATCCTTGCGCACGGCGCGCCGGGCCTCAACCAGGGTGCGCTCGTACTGACCCTGGTCGAGATAGTAGAGGGCCAGCCGGTGATGCTCGGCACCGACCCCGCACTGAGGGGTCTCGAT
>CAMAVQ010000115.1 GCA_945861755.1 Gemmatimonas phototrophica | reverse complement strand
CTACGGCCGCTTGCGCGAGAACCACCAGCCTCCTTTCAGCGCCAACTGGCTGGAAGAAGGTCGACAGTTCGGCCAGTACAAGGTAGAACTCGACCATTTTGTCGAGTGTGTGCGTCAGGGCCGCCAGCCGCTCACCCCCGGTGAGAGCGGGCGGGCCGTGGTCGAGGTCATCGCCGCGGGCTATCTGTCGGCCCATGAACGCCGGGAGGTGAGTCTGCCACTCGAGCAGTCGCCGGACTTGGAGCGCTTCTTCCGCGCCCTGCGCCCGCGCCTGCCGCCGCGGTACCGGCAGGGGTAGTTGACCGGCGAAAACCCCCTGTTTTTCCGGCCAGAAAAAGATTGACAAATACAGGGGTATGCTGTTCTCTTATCCCACTTTTTGTTGAGGTTTTACAGAGACTAACAGCGAGGATATGGAGATTCTCGGACCAGAGGTCAGGACCAGCCGGCAGGGGAGAGACCACGTGCACTGGAGGGCAGTGTTTTGGGCCCTTTTACTGTGGTGCGCCCAAAGCGGGGCGCAGGTGCCTCAGTATGCCCAGCCCGGCCAGTCCTCCTCGGAAGAGCAGCTCCCGGCGGGCAAAGGGTACCTCCGCTTTCCCGGCGCGCCCTTTGCCGAACCCAACCGCCTCTTTCTCAACCGGGGCAACTGGCAGGGCTATTTCAATTACGGGGTGGAGCAGTACGAGACCTATACGGTCAGCACCCGCTCCTACGAGATCTACGACCGCCTGGGGCACCGGCTGCTGCGCGGTTATCCCCTGGCCAGTTGGGAAGAGAACCGCTCAGAGGACCCCACCCTGCAGCGCAGCAGCATTGTCCGCGCCCAACAGCACTGGCAGTGGTTCGACAACCTCATCGTCTTCCAGGAATCCTACGGCGGCTGGGATGTGGGGGTGATGAGCGGGGACAAGATCCGCACCACCCTCACGCCCCTCACCCTGAGTCAGCCCCGCTGGGACGGGGTGCGCCTGGATGCCCAGTCCGACCGCCACGGGATCACCCTGCTCCTGTCGCGCGGCCAGGAGCGCCGCTTCTCCGCTTTCCAGCCCCGCCAGGAGGTCAACCCCATCTTGCAATACGGGGGGCGCTGGCACTCGCGGATCGGCAGGGCGCTGACCACCGGTCTCACCTTTTTCAACCAGCACCAGGCCGATCTGCGCTCTTCGGAGGGCCATCTGCTCAAGGGCACCCTCCCCTCTGGCATGCTGCCGCCCACTACCGTGGTGGTGCGGGTGCAGGACGACTCGCCCGCAGACGCCTCGCCGGCTAGGGTGTACGCCCTGCATATCCGCCTGGGCGCCCGGCGGCAGGACGGGACTAGGGTTGTGCTCAGCTCAAATCCACAGCCGGCAGCGGGCGACGAATACGAACCCTCCCTGCAGCCGGTGGTGGCCCAGGGCCGGCGGGCAGGGGACCATTACGAAGCCCAGGGACCGGTTGAGGCGGTGGATTTCGTTTTCACCCTGCCCGCCCTTGCTGCGGTCGAGTGGGCCCGTTTCGAGGCCCTGGTGGAGGGGGATTACCGAATCGGGGTGCGCCAGACCCACCAGTATTTTAACGCCGAGGCCCGGACCCCGGCCTGGGAGGAACGCCAGTGGCCGGCCCGGCCGCTCAACAAGCTGCATAACATAGATGGCCGGCCCGATTATCCCATTGACTTCAAACCCACCGAGACCCAGGCCTTCTACACGGTGGTGCGGGCCCAGGGGCAGGGTGCCCAGTCGGGGCCCAGGGCAATTTCCTTTGAGTACGGCCTGCCCACTGGCCAGACCCTGCTGGGCACGGACTTCAAGATCGAAGCCAACGAGGTGCTGGCCCAGGGGGAACTGGTCTACAACTGGCAGGACAATCAGTTCCCCTTCCAGAGCGATTCCCTGGGCCTGGCGGGACGGCATTTCAACCGCGGTGCCCTGGCCGGGTACCTGACGGCCATCAAGACCTTTGGACCGCGGCTGGGCCGGGCCGAGTTGGGCGCCGAGGTGTTCCGGTTAGACCCCAACTACAGCGGCAACTACGACAGCCGGCGCGGGGGCATGGCCTTTTTCACCGACAACAACGGGGATTTTGAGGTGTCGGGAACCACCCGGAAGTACGCCGGCTTCACCCAGGAGTTCGAACTGGCGGCCGACAACGACGACGGGGACGACTGGATCGACGACGGCCCGGCCGAGGAGGGCCGCTTTCAGCCCCTGCAGCCCCAGGTCTATTCGGGCGCCAAAGCCCATTCGGGGGTTTTCCCTGGGCTGGACGAAGACGGCGACAATACCCCGGACACCGACCGCAACCGCAACGGGGTGGCCGACTGGACCGAACCCTTCCTGCTCTACGACAGCGAGCCGCCCGATTTTGTCTACGGGGCGGACTTCAACAACAACGGCCTGCCCGATTTTCGCGAAAACGACGCCGAGCCCGACTACCCTTACCGGCGGGACCAGCAGGGCTTTCACGCTTTTGCCGCCCTGCCCAAGCCCCTGCCCCTGGTCCGGCGTCTGTCGCTGGGGTATTTCTCCGCCCGCCAACTGGCCAGCGACGGCAGGGCGCGGGGTCCCTATCTGAGGATAAGCCATCGCTCGCAGGTGCGGGGGGTGGAGGTGAGGGCGGACGAGGATCTCAAATATGTGCGCGACAGCATCCGCGACGATGTCTACATCTTTGATATCAGCGCGGCGGGCATCAACACCGGCTCGGTGCTGACGCCCCCGCCCTCCGATCCCCTGGCCATGCGCAAAAGCCTGGTCAACACTGCCTTCCTGCGGCTGCAGGCCACCCCCTGGAAGCGCCTGGAGGTACAGGGCCAGCTCCTGCACTTCATCAACAAGCAATACGATTTGGAGCTGGAGGAGGGCGCCAGGCAGGAAGGGGCGGTGCGCCAGACCCTGACGGCCATTGCCAAGGCCGGGTACACCGCCGAGGTGGGCAAATGCGATCTGTGGGCCGGGATGAAGGCCGTGGCCAGGGAGGGGGATGGCCGGACCGCCGCCGAACCCAAGACCTCGGTGCGCTTCTTCGCCCCCATCGCCAGGGTGGTTTATCCCTTCATGGCCAATATCTCCTTTCAGTGGGGGGTGTCCGGGCTCAGTTGGCTGCCGATGCGCTACCTGGACAACGAGGACGAGTCGCGCAGCTACAAGCAGAACACCACCACCCTGATGATCAACAACTTCACCGACGATTACCTGGGCTATAATGTCTCGACCAGTGTGGGGGTCCAGTGGCAGCGGATCGACTACGACCGGGGAGACCGGGTACAGGATTCGGACACCTTTGGCTTTTTTGTGGAATCCTTCGCGGGTTTTTGAGAGATGCGCAACGCGCTTTACCTGCTCCTGATCGCGCTCTGGACGGGTGCCGCCCTGGCTGCCCCGCCGGTGGACGACGACCGCTTTCTCCGGCAGGTGCAACCCCACGACAACCTGAGCAGCTCTGGATACGAGCGCTATCCGCTCTTTCCCCTATCCAGGCCGGTGTACAACCGCATCGGCAACTACGTTGGGCACGGCACCTATCTGATGCAGTGGGACGAGATCCGCGACCGCTTTGTCGACGAGAAGATGGCGGCCAATACCGATATCCTGGACACCCCCTCCCGCAGCAACCTCTTTGCCGACGAGCAGGGGTTGGGGCCTTTTGGTTATCTGTCCATGTCCCAGCAAGGGTGGAAGGGGCGGGGTGCCTCCTTCTTCATGGGGCGGGGGCCGATCACCACCTACAGTCCCCTCATCTTCTACCAGCCAGATTTCAGCGGCGTTCGCCTCGATCTGTCCACGGCCAAGAACAACGCCACCCTGCTCTTTTCGCGCGGCGGGACCTGGGGCCGGGGCTTCTTCTCCGATTTCAACGGCAATACCAGCGGCACCATCTCCATGAGCCCGGTGCTGCTTTACGGGGCCAACTGGCGCGGCAAATTCGGGGCACTCGAACTGGGGTCTAGTTTCCTGCGGCAGACCCAGTCCAACATCAAGGGCGACCGCCGCTCGCTCTACCGGGGCGATGTGCCGTACCCAGAATTACAGCAGCCCAAGACGATTACCGTGCGCTTCAGCGACGATTCCCCGGGCGACCGCCAGGGGGTGGCGGTGTACGATGTGCAGGTCTTTGTGCGGGAAAAGGAAACCGGGCTGCGCCACACTGGTGCCACCCAGGCCGGCCCGGAGGAGGTGTTCTCCGCCGGACTCCAGCCCCAGGTCCAGGGCCGCCGGGTCGCCGATCACTGGGAGGCATCCGGTCCTGCCGAGGTGATCGACTTCACCTTCACCATTCCGGCAGCACTGGGCGCCGAGTCGGTAGAAATCGCCGCCAGGGTGGCAGGGGACTACCGGATCGGGATGCGCCAGCAGCACGACTTTGCCAATCCCAAGACCGGCCAGGTCGAGGCGCGCTCCTGGCCCTCGACGCCCACCCTCAACCAGATCAACGTCGATTTCAGGGATAATCCCTACGAGCCGACGCCTTTCTACACGGTGGTGCGGGCCAGGGGCAACCCCTCCGGCGAGGAAGGGCCCAGGATGGTGCGTTTTGATCACGCCATTCCCACGGCGCAGACCTTCTTTGGCTTCAATGGCAAGGTTGAGGCCCGCGACCTGTCCATCGAGGGGGAGGTGGCCGCCAATCCACAAGATTTCATCTTCCCGGTCAAGGGGGGCGAACGGGTGCGCCGGCGGGCCTATGCCGCTTTCCTCAAGATGCGTCTGCCCCTGTGGCAGGCCGGCAGCGCCGGGGCCGAGGTGTTCCACCTCGATCCCACCTACGGGGGGTGGTACGACAGCCGGCGCGGGGGGGCGGTGTTCTTCACCGATGTGTCGGGGGACGCGCGCGGCGGGGAAGAGGTGGCTCTGGCGGCCCGCACCCAGGAGTACCCCTTGTACGCCGACAACGACGACCACGACTTCTGGCCAGACGACGTGCTCGACGAATTCCCCTACGTGCCCAAGGGGCAGTTCGAGTTGATCGAGGCCCTGGGCACCCGGCCCGAGTCGGGGGTCTATCCCAGCCTGGACATGAATGGCGACCGGGTCTACGACATGGATCTGAACCGCAACGGGACCGGCGACTGGGTCGAGCCTTTCTTCTCCTACGACACCGATCCGCCCGACTTTGTCTACGGCATCGATTTCAACAACAACGGCGTGCCCGATTTTCAGGAGAACGACGCCGAGCCGGATTATCCCTACCGGCGCGACCGGCGCGGGCTCCATCTCTTCTTTGACCTAGGGCACCGGCCGGCCTGGCTGGACCGCCTGGGCACGGGTTGGTACCGGCTCGGCCAGCGCGCCGGGGGCGGCAAGAACAAGGCCCTGTACCTGCGCGCCGAGGCCCATCTGCACCTGGGCGGGGTGTCTTTCAAATTGGCCGACGACCTCAAGCAGGTCGAGGACGACGTGCCCGACGATGTGTACCGCTTTGTGCTGACCAGCGACAGCAAACTCTTCACCCGCTACAACACCAGTGCCTATCTGCCGCCACCCGATCCACTGCTGATGCGCAAGAGCCTGGTCAATACCTCCTTCATGGAGGTGCGTTATGCGCCGTGGCGGGGGCTGGAGACGGTGAACACCTTCAAGTACTTGGTCAACGGCCAAGCCGAGGTGGAGGACCCGCAGGGCAACCTGATCCAGTCATCGGGCACCCTGCACAACTTCACCATGGTCAACAAAGCCGAGTACAGTTGTCGGCCTCTGGAGGCCCTCAGCGTGGTGGTCCGCGCCAAACACCTGCTGGTGAAGTGGGACGAAGGCAGCTACAATTTCCGCTATGTGATCAACAACCCGGGCGACACCCTGAGGGTGAATCCGGATGCTTCCTGGTCGATGATCACCCCCAGTGTCAAGGTCAAGTACCGGCTGACCGGGCATACCAGCCTGGAATACGGGCAGGCCGGGCTCTTTATCCCGGCGCTGCGGGCTCGCTACGTGGACCGGGCCGAGCCGGCCAGCAGTTACACCAGCAATATCTCGGTGGTGCAGGCCACGGTGACGGGGGTGCATCAGGGCTACCAGGTGTCCACCAATCTGGGCATGCGCTGGGAAATGACCGACTACGACGACCGGGCCCTGCGGCCCAAGGACCGGTACAGCACCTTTTTTGTCGATGTGATATTCGGTTTGTAAACCATGAAAACGCGGATCGCCATCGGGAGTTTGTTGCTGGTCGCGCTGGGGGGCCTGGTCGCCCCGGCCCAGGGCCAACGCCTGACCACGTCTGATCCAGACCGGGACTTCCTGCATGTGGACAATGCCATCCTCTATGAGGGGTATGGACTCAACACCTACTCCCGGCCGCCCATCCACAGCCGCCGGGTGCCCCGCTACGACCGGATGGGCAACTTCCTGATGGTGGGGGATCTGGCCTACGCTGTGGACGAGCGGCGGCCCGGGCTGAGCCGCTTCAGTGGTTTGCCCCGTGACGTGTACTGGGGCAAGATCACCCTCAATTATGCGGTGCTCAGGGATACGTACAAGGGGGCTGGGTATAGCCTGATGGTGCTGACTGCCAATCCCGACATCGACTCGCGCCAGTTGGCCGAGGCGGTGCGCACCCGCTTTTCGCCCCTGACCATGAGCATCGGGCGTTTTGCCGGCGTGCGGCTGGACACTCGTGGCTTGCGGAATCAGTCTACCTTTGTTTTCAGCCGGGGGGCCTCGGAGCGCAAGCGCTTCTCCTTCTTTGCCCCGGCCCGGTACGAAAGATCCCCGGTGATCCTTTGGGGCGGCCACTGGCAGAGCACCGTGGGTGCGGCCCTGAAGGTGGGCACGACCTTCGTCAACCAGCATCTCATCGACGCCGCCTCCAAATCGGGGGGCATCTTCAGGGGCAATATTCCCTATCCCATGCAGCAGCCCAAGACCATCTTTGTGCGGCTGACCAGCGATCTGCCCGACGACCCGCAGGCCTTGGCCCAGGGGCAGGGGGTGGCTATCCTGGTCACTGTCGCCGACGCCGGGGGCGCTCAGCGCACCCTGACCGGAGATCCGGCCCTGGCAGTGGGCGAGGTGCAATTGGACCCCCGCCTGGTGCCGGCGGTGACTGGCCGGCGGGTGGGCGATCACTACGAGGCCAGGGGCCGCGAGGAGAAGGTGGAGTTCGCTTTCAGCATGCCTCAAGATCTGGCGCCAGTGCGCATCGAGTTTGCCGCCACCGTATCGGGGGACTACCGGCTGGGCATTCGCCAGGTCCACGACTTTGTCAGCGAAGACGGCACCCGGACCAGCCCAGGCGCCTGGCCGGCCACGGCGGCGGCGATCCACTTCGAAAGGGCCTTCCTCACCAAGTTCGATCCGCGCTACCCCACGGACTTCAAGTTTCCGGAGAAGGACCCGGTGTACACCGTGGCGCGCGCCGCAGGCAGGGGAGCGCAGACTCCGCAACTGGTCCGCTTCAACTATGGAGTGCCCACGGCCCAGACCCTGGCCAGCACCGACTTCTCGTTTCAGTACCAGGGCTATACCCTGGGCGGGGAGTTGGCCTTCAACATCCAGGATCTCAAGTTTCCCGTGCCCCAGGGCCGGCGGCACCAGCGCGATTATCTGGCCTATTTCCTCAAGGGCAGCGGCGAAGTGCCCTACCTTTCCGATCGTCTGAAGGTGGAGTTGGGTGGCGAACTTTTCGATATCCCGGCGGCGTACAGCGGCGGGTACGATGCCAAGCGGGGGGGCTCGATCTTCTCCACCGAGGTGGCCACCTCGCCCCAGGGACCGGTGACCCAGGAGTTCGATCTGTACGACGACAACGACGACAACGACCAGTGGCCAGATGACCACCCCAACGACAGCGCCCTGTCCGACATCAACGACTCGGGGGTATTCCCCGGCCTGGACGAGGATGGGGACAATGTCATCGACACCGACCGCAACGCCAATGGCCGCCCAGACTGGACCGAGCCCTTCATGGCTTTTGGCGCCGACCCGCCGGAGTTCGTCTACGATCTAGATTTCAACAACAACGATCTGCCGGACATGACCGAAAACGACGACGAGCCGGATTACCCCTACCGCCGCGGCCAGCGAGGGGCGCACGGGTTCTTCAATATGCCCGGCCTGGTACCCGGCGGGGGCCGGCTGGGGGCGGGGTACTATCAGATGGAAGCCCCCTTGAGCGGCGGCGAGAGTCGGGGCCGGTACCTGCGCCTCAGTGCCGCCTATGCCCATGAAATCTGGTATCAGATCCAGATCGAGGACGTGCTGAAGCAGGTGGAGGACCAGATCCCCGATCCCAGCTATATCTGGAAGGTGGGCGATGAGCCGGGGCTGAACATGCTGGTGGTGCAGAGCCAGGACCGCACCACGGCTGGCGACCTGCTCGGCATGGTCCCCGCTGATCCAGATCCGATGTTGATGCGCAATAGCACGGTGAATACCTTCTATATGGAGTCCAAGCTGCGGCCAACAGAGGGTGTAGAAATGCTGGGCCGCAACAAGTTCATGGTGAACCGCCAGCACGCCGACCAGTTTGACGAGGGCGGCAGCCAGGAGGATCACACCCTGTACCGCTGGACCTTGTCCAACCGGGCCACCTATGGCAGGGAACTGCGCCATAATCTGAGAGCCTCGCTCAAGTTCAAACACCTGTTTCGCTGGGACGGCGGGTCTGAGCGCCCGGTGCGCTTCTCGGTTTTCGAGCCGGTGGTCGAGGCCTTTTATACCCTTTCCCCCAAGGTGCAGGTCCAGGTGGGGCAGGACGGCTGGCCCTTTTTCCCTTTCCGCTACACTGATCTGGAGGACAGCGCCAACAATTTCCAGCGGCGGACCTCGCTGTTGATGGTGAAGGTGGACTGGTCCTACTGGGGGTGGATCATGACCTCGGAGACCGGCATGCAGTGGGAGTCCCGCAAGGTTGAGGATCAGAAAAGGCTCGGCCAGCGGACCTTTTTCTTTGAACTCTACGTGGGGTTCTGAGGGAGGGTGGACAGATGAATGGCTTGTTGGCGTTGATCGCGGTACTGAGTTTGGCCGGCAGCACCCTCACTCGTTTCAGTCCCACCGTCGAGGAGATCAAGAGCCGTTTCGACCTGGGGCAGAAATACTACGCCGCCAAGGATTACGAGAATGGCGTCAAGGTGTTCAAGGAAGTCGTCGACACCCCCAACCAGCCCCTGCTCCAGGTGGACAGCATCACGGTGCTGATCGACGAGCTGGTCCTGCCCATCCGGATGGCTGCCACCTACCAGGTGGGCAACAGCTTCCGCAACGTAGGGCTGGATCTGCTCACCCGCTCGGCCCTGGCGCGGGAGGAGGGGGACACCCTGCTGGCAGATCAGCGCCGGGGGGAGGCGGTGGCGGCGCTGCGCTCGGCCAGGGAGCATTTTGCCCGGATCGCCGCCGACGGCCAGGTGCCCCAGCGGGTGCGGGTGATGTCCCAGTACCAGAGCGTGCGGGCCCATTACGCCATGGATGATTTTCCGGGGGTGGTGGCCGAGGTCGAGGCGCTGGAGCAGCGCTTTCCGGGCAACGAATACCAGGAGGCCGCCTTGTACGACCTGGGTTGGGCCTATTTTCAGATGAAGGAGTTCCGGCACGCCATCGAGGCCTTTGGCCGGGTGCGCCAGCTCTCCGGGGACGCGGTGCGGGTGGACCGGTCCATCTTCCAGTCCGCCGAAGCCCACGACGCCCTGGGCGAATACCCCGAGGCCATCGCCCAGTACCAGGCCCTGGTGGACAAGTACGATTTCTCCAAACTCTCCCAAAAAGATTTGGGCGACATGGAGGCGGCCAAGCTGCGCGGGGTGGTCGAGGAGACCCGGCGCGAACTGGTGGCCAAGGCCCAGCTCAAGATCGGCGACATCTACGCTGCACAGGGGGAGGTGGACCAGGCCATCGCCGCCTATTCCCTGGTGCCCCAGCGCTATGCCCAGGAGCAGTTCCTAGTGGAGCAGGCCTACACTCGCATGGCCGAACTGGTGCTGGAGCGCCGGGGGCTGGACGAGGGCATCCGGGCCTACGAGCAGGCGGTCCAGAGTGTGGACCACAAGGAGTTCCAGGCCACGGCCCGACTGCAGATCGCCCGGCTGCTCTTTGAGGCCGGGCGCTTTGCCCAATCCATCGAGGCCTATCAGGTGTACGACAAGGGGTACGGGGACGTGGCCCGCCAGGTCGGCTTCACCCACGACAAGGTGTTGTTCAAGGTGGCCGAGGCGTACCGCGAACTGGGGCGGGAGGCCCTGGATAAACACGAGGAACCCGCCGCGCAGGCGGCTTTTGGCACGGCCCTGGCACATTATGACTCCCTCTTGAGTTGGCGCGCCGGCAGCCCCCTGATTCCCGACACCCGCTTTGGCCAGGGGCTGTGCCATCAGGGCCTGGGCCAGGTGGCCGCAGCCCTGGATCTTTTCCAGGGTGTGGTCCGCCAGTACCCCGACCATCCGGTGGCGCCCAATGCCCTGCTCCAGATCGCCCGGCTGCACTACCAGGGGGGGGACAAGGATCAGGCGGTTGAAACCTATAGGCAGTTGCTGACCGCCTATCCCCAGGTAGCCTTCCGCGACGAGGTGTACATCGAACTGGGCGTGGCCCACAAAGGTATGGGCCAGGTGGACGAAGCCATGGCCGCCTTCCAGCAGGTCAGCCGGGGCTCCCACAGTTGGGTGAAGGTTCAGGTGGAAATCGGCGATATGCTGACCGCCTCGGGTCGTTATGCCGAAGCCCAGGAAGCCCTGGACGAGGCCATCGCCAGGGCGGCGGGTGATGCTGAGACCCTGGCCTCGCTGCGCTACATCAAGGGCAAAATCGCCTATTCGCAGAAGAAATTCGGTGAGGCCATCGCCCTGCTGGGGGAGGCCATCGCCGGGGCCGGTGATGCCCAGATCATCGCCAGCGGCCGCTTTTTGCGCGGCCTGGTACACTACGAGGTGAGCCGGCTGCAAGACGCGGCCGGGGACAGCGCTGCCGGGATGCGGCACAGCGAGGCAGCGGCCCAGGATTTGCGCCAGACCCTGGACGCCGACCTCCCCGCAAAGATGAAAAACATCGCCTACCGGACCCTGGGCACCACCATGACCCGGTTGGGCCGTTCGGCGGAGACCATTCGCTATTACAAAGAACTGATCGCCAACACCCCCGAGGTCCAGGAACGGGTGGGTTTCCAACTGCTCTTGATGGAGATCTACTACGACCAGCATCAGTTCGACGAGGCCGTGCAGGCAGCTAGGCAGTTGATCCGCGAATCTTTTGCCGACAGCGACGAGATGAGCTACTTCCTCAAGGAGCGGGCCTACTCGATCCTCAGTTCGGTGGAGCTGGAGCGCGAAAACTACCCCCAGGCCCTGGCCGCCGCCCAGGAAGGTCTGACCAGGTATCCGCGTTCCGGGGAGAGCGCCTCGATGGCCTTTGTGGTCGGGCTGACCCAGTACCTCCTGCAGGAGTACGCGGCGGCCTCGGCCGGTTTTGCCCGGTACATCGAGCAGTTCCCCGACGACCGGAGGGCGGCGGAGGGGCATTATTACGCCGGCCTCTCGCAGCAGATCCTCGGCGAATACGCGGCGGCGGCCGGGTGGTTCCACCGGCTGGCCGACCGTTTTGCCGGTTCTCCCCTGGCTGCCGAGGGTTTGTTCCTTTCTGGGGAGAATTTCTACAACGCCCTGCAGTTCCAGCAGGCCTACGACGCCCAGGCCGAACTCCTGCGCCGGTATCCAGACAGTGAATACGCCGACGATGCGCTCTACTCGGCGGCCTGGGCCCTCTTTGAGTTGAAGCGCCTGGAAGAGGGGGTCGGGCAGATGCGGCAGTTGGTCTCCCGTTTTCCCGACAGCCCGCACGCGCCCCGCGCCCAGTACACCATCGGCGACAGCTACTACAGCGACCGGAACTACCGGCCCGCCCAAGAGGCGTACCGGCAGGTGGTGGCTCTCTTTCCCAAGAGCCCAGAGGCGGTGCGGGCCGCGCCGCTGGTCGCCGAGTTGGAGGAGCAGCAGGCCAATCTGCTCTACGAGCAGGCCGTGGCCAAATACCAGCAGAGCGATTATCAGGAAGCCATCCGCCTGTACCAGTCGGTCGCCGAGCAGTTTCCGGGCACCTACAGTGCCTTTGCCGCCCTGGGCAATATGGGGGTGGCTCTGGAGGAGTTGGGCGATGCCCGGCGCGCCGCGCAGACCTATAGGGACGTCATTGCCAAGGTTGGGGCCGACTCCACCTTTCAGGAGGTGGCGGAATTTGCCCGGGCCCGGCTGAAGCACCTGTGAGGAGCAGACCGTGAAAAATCGCCTAACCCGTATCGTGTTGCCGCTCCTGGTGGCCGTGGCCCTGCCCGCCTGCCTCTCGCCGCTGACGGCGGTGTACTTTGTGGACATGGCACCCAAGTCGGGGGCCGAGAACTACCATCTCGACCCGGCCACCGAGGCCGTGGTGTTCAGCAAGGAGGGGCTGCAGATCAAGGTGCGCTACCTGAGCGACGAGCAGTTGCGCGCCGAGATCCCCGGTCCACAGAACCCCTATGTCCAGCAGGAGATCGATGTCCGGCGGGGGTACCGACCCACGGTCTTCACCGTCTTCCAGGTCTGGGTGGTCAACCCCACCTTTGCCAAGGTGCGCCTGGACCCTGGCAAGACCGAACTGGTCATTGACCAAGGCAAGAGCCTGAGCAGTTATGCCATCGACCGGGCCGACGCCCTGGGGAACTGGCGAAACTTCGAGACCTACTTCCTTTCCCGGGGGGTGCAGAACGGCAACCAGCAGCGGCTTTATCTGGAAAGGATGGGCAAGGTCCGCGAGACCGTCTATCACCGCGAGGCGCCGGTCTTCAAGGGGAAAAATTATAACGGCAAGATCATCTTCGAAGCCCTACCCCCAGAAACGGTGGGTGTAGAACTGGTGGTACACGATTTTATTTTATCTTTCGGGATCCACAACGAACCAACGGAACGTATCACCCTGCGCTTCCCCTTCACGGTATCCCAGGGGGTCCGCGATCACATGGCAGAAAGGAGGTGAGGGCCTTCTCAGCGCTGCGCGTTCCATGAATTTGCAACGTCAACCTATCTAAGGAGGTTCGACCAAATGAGCAAGATTCTTCGTCTAGTTGGGGTGGTGGTGCTCAGCGCCGTCACTGCCAACGCCGCCAGCATCATGGGCAATGGCGCGCCGTACCAGGAGTACAAGGGGTATGGCGGCAGCTTTGCCGTTCCCTATATGACCAAGAAGCCCGTGTTGGACGGGACCATGGCCGCCGGGGAATGGGACGGCGCCCTCTACACCGAGTGGGGTCCATCCGATCTAGCCGTGTGGGGCGAGAAGTACGGGTTCGTCCAAAACGAGCCTGGGGCTGTCCGCGCCGATGGAATGATGAGCCAGTTGTTGACCTCGACCCAGGAAGATCCCTCCGAGGGTCTCACGGATCTAGATTCCTACAGCCGCCTGTGGGCGGGCTGGGATGAGGATTACTTCTACGAGGCCTTCAAGGTGACCGACAGCGTCTACGACGTGACCGGCACCCAGGACGCGGGCTTCTGGGAGCGGGACGGGTTCTTCGTCCAGCTCGATTTTGGCACGGCCACCAACAACTTCTGTCTGCTGGCCTTCTCGGCCATGCCGACGGGGTCGGCCCGCTACTCCATCTACGCCTGGTTCCCGGAAAGGTCCGAACCCCATTTCTTCGGGGACGAAGTGGACTTCTTCGATGGCACCAACAGCGGCTTCACCCTGACTGACGACGGTTGGCTCTTGGAGACCCGCGCTAGTTGGGTGATGATGAACAAGTACCTGCCCGATTTCAAGGTCAAGAGCGGCGTGGAGTTCGGCAACTGCTACCACACCCTCGATCCAGACGGCGAGGACGGGTTCGGCGGCCAGTTCCAGTTCGCCTCGGGCAAGAACCAGGGCGATCCGACCGAGTGGGCCAGATGGACTCTCGTCGGCGGTCCGGGTGCCACGGCAGTGGAAAACAGCACCTGGGGCAACCTGAAACAGCTGCTGGCTGAATAAGCGAGCTGCCGGGAGCACGGAACGCAGC
>CAMAVQ010000114.1 GCA_945861755.1 Gemmatimonas phototrophica | reverse complement strand
GAACTCTCCGGCTTCGCCACCCTGCCTCAGCGCTTGGGCGAGGCGGTCGAGTGGCTGGGGCTGCTGCGGGCCCGGGCCTGGTCGGGCGGGGTGCTGGTCCCCGGTCTGCTGGCCGAGATCGTCGAAGCCTTCGTCGCCCCCCTGCGCGGCCAACAGGTGGACGGGGTGCTGCTCTCCCTGCACGGGGCCCAGGCCGCCGCCGAAGACCCCGATGTCACTGGATACTTGCTCCATTCCCTGCGCCTGGCGCTGGGACCCCGGGTGCCCATCGTCGCCACCCTCGACCTACACGCCAACCTCACCCGCCGCATGGTGCAAAGCACCGATGTGCTGGTGGGGTATCACACCTTCCCCCACATCGACCAGGCAAGTTGCGGCCAACGCGCCGCCCGCGCCATGGCCCATATCCTGCGCACCGGCCTCCGGCCCCGGGTCTCGGCCTGGAAGCTGCCCCTGCTGACCAACACCGACGGCCGCACCACCGACCGGGGTGTGCTGGCCTCGCTGTGGAAGGAGCTGGTGGCCGCCGAGTCGCGCCCCGACGTGCTCTCCACGGCCATCTACATGGCCCAGCCCTGGCTGGATGTACCCGAGTTAGGCTGGACCCTGTACCAGGCCTACCTGGGGGAACATCCGCCCCTCGATCCCGAAACCGTGGCCCAGACCTGCTGGCAGACCCGCGCCTTTCGCCAGACCCCCTTCCTGCGCCCCGCCGAGTTGGTGCCGGCCGCCCTCGCCATCCCTGGCCGACCCGTGGCGGTCTCCGAAAGCCACGACGCCACCAACAGCGGCGCCCCCGGCGACAGCACCTTGCTGCTGGAGGCACTGACCAAGGTCGCCATTCCCGAGGGCGGGGCCCTGACCTTCTGCGTGGACCCCGAGTCCGTGAAACGCTGCTTTGAGGCCGGCGCAGGGGCGAATGTGGACTTGCAGATAGGTGGGAAGATCGATCCCTACTCGCAGCCGCTCTCCCTACACGCCAGGGTGCGCAGCCTGGGAAAGGTGGCCTACACCTTGTCCGGCCACGGGGGCCACAACCTACCGGTGGACATGGGCCGGGCCGCCGTGATCACTGCCGGGGATACGACGGTGGTGCTGGTGGAGGAAACCGGACCCGGCTCCTCTCCCAGATTGTACGAGGCCGTGGGGCTAGCCCCCCGCGACTTCAAGATCGTCATCGCCAAAAGCCCCGAGGGCTTCCGCCAGGACTACGAACCCATTGCCGCCGGCATCCTCTACTGCGGCGCCCCTGGCTGCGCCACGCCCTATCTATTGGAGGCCGGCTTCAACTCCGTGAGCCGACCCCTCTATCCATTGGATGAAATAAGCGAGATGTCGCAGGCCCCCTGGGCCGGAGAGTTGATGAGATGACCGATTGGTTTGCCCGCGGCAAGAAGGTGCTGCCCGGCGGGGTGTGTTCCTCCACCCGCCTCAACCAGGGATTGGGCGCCCCGGTCTATGTAACCCAGAGCGAAGGAGCGCACTTCACCACCGTGGATGGCCGCCGCTTTCTCGACCTGTGCTGCGGGCACGGGGCCGCCCTGCTGGGCCACGGCCATCCGGCGGTGCGGCAGGCGCTGCACGAGGCAGCGGACTTAGGGATCTGCTGCGCTTTCGATACCCCCCGCCACATCGAGCTGGCCGAGGAATTGTGCCGGATCATCCCCTGCGCCGAGCGGGTGCGCTTCACCAATTCCGGCTCCGAAGCCACCCTGCACGCCCTGCGCCTGTGCCGTGCCGTCACCGGCCGCGACCTGATCATCCGTTTCACCGGCCACTTCCACGGCTACCACGAGCACACCTATATCGGCGGTCATCCCCCGGCTTCGGAACTGGCGCGGGCCTCCCAGTATAGAGAGTCGCCCGGCATCCCCGAGCCCCTGACCCAGTTCATCGTCGCCCTGCCCTTCAACGACCTCGACGCCGTCGAGCAGACCCTCAAACGTCAGGCCCACCAGATCGGCACCCTCATTCTCGAACCGGTCAACTTCAACGCCGGCGGCCTCCCGCCCGAGCCTGGGTACCTGGAGGGACTGCGCGAGTTGACCCGCAAGTACGAAGTCCTGCTCTTCTTCGACGAGATCCAGACCTCCTTCAAGAAAAGCGCCGGCGGGGCGCAGCAGGACTTTGGCGTCACCCCGGATATCTGCACCATCGGCAAGGCCCTGGGCGGCGGCCTGCCCCTGTCGGCCATCTGCGGACCGGGGGTACTGATGGACCGTTTCAAACCCGCCGGCGATGTGCAGCACAGCGGCACCTTCAACGCCCCCCTGCCTAGCATCCTCGGCGGCGCTGCCTTCTGCCGGACCATCGGGGAGTCGACCTTCTACCCGGAATTGCTCGCCAAGGCCGACCATTTCTACCAGGGCCTCGACGCCCTCATCAGCCGCCTTGGCGTGCCAGTGCGGGCCCCGCGCCACGGCGCGCGCTTCGGCCTGCTCATGGGCCTGAAGGAAACACCCCGAGACTACGCCGGCGCCCTGGCCCACCGCCGGGACTTGATGTTGGAGTTCGTGCGCCAGGCCGCCTCCCGCGGCGTGTATTTCCACGACTACAGCGGCGGCCCCTGCCACCACGGCTTCAGCGCCGCCCACACCCGCGGGGACCTGGACCAGGCCCTGCAGGTGATCGAGGACTCCCTGTCCGAGATGAAGGATCTCTTCTCTACTCACCCCTAACCCCGCGAGCAGAATCATGGCCCATCCGCTGGACAAGATCGATCCAGGCATCAAGATCACGGCCCAGATGTCTCCCGAAGCTACGCCCAAGGACCTGGAGTTCGTGCGTATGATCGGCGTCACACACGCGGTGTTGTGGACCGACGCCAAAAAGTCGAGCTACGAATACTACGCCAGCCGCCGCGAGATCTTCGAAAAGGCCGGCATCAGCGTGTACGGCTTTGGCAACTCCGATGTGCACAACCAGGACGCCATCACCCTCAACCTGCCTGGCCGCGACGCCAAGATCGAGGAATACAAGCAGCATATCCGCAACCTGGGCAAGGCCGGCATCCCCTACACCACCTACGCCCATATGGGCAACGGTATCTGGAGTACCGCCCCCGAAAAGACCCCGCGCGGGGCCATGGGCCGGGCCTTTGACCTGAGCAAGGCCGAGGTGGGCCACTGGCACGGCCGCGAGTTTCACATGCCCCTCTCCCACGGCCGAGCCTTCTCCAAGGACGAGATCTGGGACAACTACGCCTACTTCATCAAACAGGTGGCCCCGGTGGCCGAGGACGCCGGGGTGATGATCGGCATCCACCCTGACGATCCTCCCCAGCCCGAGCTGGCCGGGGTGCCCCGCTGCATCTTCAGCAGCTTCGACGGGTACCAACAGGCCATGGAGATCGCCGATAGCCCCAACGTGGGCATCTGCCTGTGTGTGGGCTGCTGGCTGGAGGGCGGCGAGCTGATGGGCAAGGGGGTGCTGGAGACCATCAGGCATTTCGGAGAACAGAAGAAGATCTTCAAGGTCCACTTCCGCAACGTCGACAAACCCCTGCCCCACTTTGTGGAGACTTTCCTCGAAGACGGGTACATGGACATGTACAAAGTGATGAAGGAGTTGCAGGAGGTGGGTTTCAAGGGGGTGGCCATCCCCGACCACATCCCGCACCTGGCCGACGAGGGCAAGGTGGGCATGGCCTATATCATCGGCCAGATGCAGATGCTGCAGAAACGGGCCGTCGAGGAAGTCGGCAGGAAGTGAAAACCCGGTACGTCTCCCCCCGGGGAGACGTACCTTTTCCACCCTGGAGCGGGCGCGGAACGAGGTGCGCCGCCGGCAACTATGATCGGCGCCCCGAATCCTGCACAAAAAATCCCCGCCAATCGCGGACGCGGCTGGCGGGGAACCCCAGTATTTGTGGACCATGTGGTCCAGTACCAATGATCGGCCAGAGAAAGCTGGACTTTAATGCCAGCTCACTCCAGGTGCGACAACAGTTCCGCGTATGAGCCGAGCACCACCTGGGCCCCGGCCTCCCGCAGCACCGCCTCGGGGTGGCTGGAGGGAAACCCGATGGCCCTCATCCCAGCGGCCCGGGCCGCCTGCAGGCCGGGGACCGCATCCTCGACCACGGTGCAGGCTTCCGGCGCCAGCCCCAGGCGCTTGGCGGCCAGCAGGAAGAGATCCGGGGCTGGTTTGCCCCGCTGCACCTCGGCGGCGCTGCAGAGGATGGGAAAGAACTCCAGCAGCCCCACCTCGGTCAGCGAAAAACGGATCTTGACCAGTTCCCCCGAGGAAGCCACCGCCACGGGCACCCGCTGGCGCCGCAGGTCCTCAAGCACCTCCCTCAACCCGACAAAACTTTGCAGGCGGCCGCGCGCCAGATCGAAGTACGCCTGCTCCTTTTCGCCGAGGATATCCGGCGGAAACACTGCTCCCCGCGCCCGATAGTGCTCCAGGACCGCCTTGTCCGACTGGCCGATAAAGGCCTCGATATCGGCCAGTTCCACCGCGATTCCCCGCCGCCGCAACACCGGCAACCAGGCGCCACAGCTGTATTTTTCGCTGTCCACCAGCACCCCGTCGCAGTCGAAGATCAGACCCTGGCTATCCTTCATTTCCTCATGCCTCTGCCTGGTTATTCATGCCCTTTCTACCCGCCGGCCGGGGTGCGCCCCGCCTCTGGGACCGCCTGCAGACGGATGCGGCGCAGCAGCCCCAGGCTGCCCGCCGCCAGCCCCCCACCGCCGAGGAAGAGCGCGGTGTAGGGGTTGAGATGCAGGGGGCCCCATTCGAGGTGGCAATCCCGGTAGTGTTCCAGGACCTGGCCGGCCAGCAGCGGGCTGCAGCCTCCGACCAACTCGGTCCAGGCGTAAAAGACCGCCATGTATTCGATACGCTGCCCAGGCGGCACCACCTGCACGTAGAGCAACTGCCCCACCGCTACGTACCAGCTCACCATCGCCACGCCACCGACGAAAACCACGCCCAGGGAAAGGGCGTAACTCCAGGGGTGATGAACGGGCAGCAGGGCCCATCCCAGTGGAGCCAGGGCCATCAATCCCAGGCCGGCGCTCATCACCGGCCCGGTGCCGCGGCGATCGGCCAGCCAACCCCAACCGTAGCTGGACAGGATGATGCCCGCAAAATAGCCCGTCTGCAAGAGCACGATCTGCCGCTCGCCAAAACCGGCCTGCTCCCTGAGAAAGAGCGGCACAAAGGCCCCCAGTTGGATGTTGAGGGTCACCAGCGCCACGCCACCCAGAAAAAGGCGAAAATCGCGGTTGTCCAGGGCCGCCCGCATGCCTGGCCACAGAGCGCTGCGGGTCCCCTGGCTCGGGGTCTCGGCCGGCGTGGGCCACAGGCACGCCACCGAGAGATAGCCAAATACCACCCCGGCGCCGATGAGCAGGGCGAAGCGCTCCAACCCGCTGCCCCGACCCAGCACATAACCAGCCGCCACCAGCGCGGCGCAACTAGCACTGGTTTCGGTGATATTGCTCAGCGCCGTGAACTGCCCGCGGATGGCCGGGGGTACCACCTCCTGGAACCAGGGGAAAAACGCGGTCTCCCCCACGGCCCGGCACAGTGCAAAAAGCGCCACCACCACGCCGATGTACGCGAAGAGCCGTTCCGCGCTCCAGTGTTCAGCCGCCCAAGGTACCAGCAGCAGGGCCGTGGCGGTGGTGCGCACCGCCCAGCAGGCCGCGTAGGTGCGCTTGAGCCCGAAGGCGACCACCCGCCGCGCCACCACCAGGGCCAGCAACCCGCTGAAGGGCAGCAGCGAGAAGAGCAGGCCGATGCGATTCTTGGCCAGGCCCAGTTCGGCGAGGAAGAGCGGGAAAACCGGCCCGAAAAAGGTACACTGCGAGAAGATGGCGTTGCAAGCGTAATGCGCCAGGCTCCAGGGCAGGCGGCGGCGTTTGTCCGCCTCGCTGCCAGGAGCGATCGTCACTTCCCCGCGCCGTAGGCCCGGACCAGCTCGGCCGCCCCATTGATGATCAGGCCCTGCTCGGTTGCGAGCTCAAAAAACTGGCAGCCCTTGGCAATCCACTCCAGACCCCGCTGCGGACTGGAAGCGCTGGTGCCAAAAGCCACCCCGTGTTTCTTGCACAGCCTGAGGATCTCCAGCATCGGCTTGCGCACCTGCGGGTGATCGTAGTTGCCCGGCTCCCCCATGGCGATGGAGAAGTCGTACGGCCCGACGTACACCATGTCCACTTGCGGGGTGGAGACGATCTCCTCGGCATTCTCGTAGCCCAGCGCCGTTTCGATGTGGACCACCACCGCCGTCGATTCGTCGGCCTTCCGCAGCCATCCCCGGTCGTCGGCCGGCCAGGCATAATCCACGTTGCCGTAGCATGGTGCCCCGGCCCGGGTGCCGTAGGGGGGGAACTTCATGAAGGAGATCAGCTGCTCGAGCTGGGCGCGGCTTTCGCTGCGGGGCAACTGGATGCCCACGGCCCCGGCCTCCAGCAGGCGGGCGGTCTCACTGCGGTTGAGTTCGCCGATCTTGGAGACCACCGGCAGCTGGTTGTCGCGGGCGGCCAGGATGAAGTCGGTCATCTCCGCCCCGTCGAAGAACATGTGTTCCTTATCCACATAGACGAAATCGTACCCCGCCTGGGCGTAGATCTTGGCCAGGGAGGGCCGCAGGTACTCGGAAACGGAACCGCCCAACATCACCTCGCCAGCCCGGAGCCGGCGCTTGAAATTGCGGCCCAGGGTGGTGGGGTCGTGGCGGCGGGTGCGGCTGTTCTGGACTACTTTGGTTTTGGCCATGAGAGTCTCCTGTTTGGGGCGTATTGGGTATTGTTCAGCGCCATCGTTGCTTTCATCTCACCAGCCTTTCCAGCTGCCGTCGATATGGCGGTACTGGCGATAGGGCAGGGGCTCGTAGGGCAGCCGGGCGATATCCCTTTCCTTGATCTCGATGCCCAGGCCGGGAGCGTCATCCACCGCGATAAACCCGTCTTTTACGGCCCAGCCATGTTCGGCGTAGCGGTCGAAGCACCCGAACCAGAGATCGTTCATCTCCTGGATGAGGAAATTGGGCGTGGCCGCCGCCGCATGCAAACTGGCAGCCAGGCAGAGCGGGCCGCCAGCGTTGTGCGGGGCCATCAGCATCTGGGCCTCGGCAGCCATGCGGGCGATATAGGCATAGGTAGTCAGGCCAGAACAGTGGGCGATGTCTGGCTGCAGATAGGCGCAGGCCCGCGCCTCGATCAGGGGTTTGAACTCCGCCGGACTAAAGAGCTTTTCCCCGGTGGCCACGGGCACCGGACTCTTCCGGCTCACCTCCAGCAGGGCCTCCACCGAACCCACCTTCACCGGCTCCTCCAGAAAGAGCGGCCGGAAAGGCGCCACCTGCCGGGCAAATTCCACGCTCAACTCGGGCGAGGGGCTGCCGTGGGCGTCGAGCAGGATGTCGAAGTGCGGGCCCACGGCCCGGCGAATGGCCTCGACGCAGGCCACCGACTGCGCCACGGCCTCCTGGTCCATGGGCCAGGCGCGGGTCTCCAGGGGATTGCCCTTCACCGCCGCGTACCCGGCAGCCTGTACCGCCAAGGCCTCGCGGGCCGCCTTTTCGGGACTGTCCATGGAGATGCCGCTGTACACCCGCACCCGGTCGCGCTGCCTGCCCCCCAGCAGAGCGTGTACCGGCGCCCCCCAGGCGCGGCCGGCCAGGTCCCACAGGGCCAAGTCGATGGCGGCCAGCGCCGTGCCAAAAACCGGCCCGCCCTTCCAGGGCAGGCGGTTGGCGATGTCCTCGCCGATGGCCCGCACCCGCAAGGGGTCCTGCCCTACCAGCAAGCCCTCCCACTCGCGCAAGGTGGCCTCCACCGAGGGCACCAGCCACTCGCCGGTGCCCTCACCCCAGCCGCTGATGCCGGCATCGGTTTCGATCTTGAGGAAGAGCCAGGGCTTGGAGGTGCTGCACAGGAGTTGGCCGGTATGCGGGTCGCGGATCTCCTGCCCGGTAGGAACGCTGAACTTGTAGGTCCTGATTCCCGATATTTTCACGCCCACCTCCCTGGGTGTCTGCTGCCGGGAAATAACGCCACTGGAATAATACCGGGCAACCTGAGCAAAGCCCCTGAGGGGCGGCGAGCGATCCTTTCGGCTTTTTCCCAGGCAGGGATGGGGACCCCTTCGCCTTGTGGGATTTTGCCGGTAATCCCTATGTTTCGTCCCAACCGCGCTGGACCCGGGTGCATCCGGAAAAACTGAGGACAGACCATGAAAACCGTACTCCTGGCCATCGACGACGTCTGCCTGCCCCTGCGCAAAAACGTCTGTCTGTACCTGAGCAAACCTGCAGTGCGGCCGGAGCCCGTGCTGGTGCCCAGTCCAACGGGGAGCAGGGCCCCCGACAACCTTGCCGCGCATTTCTACGGCACCGTGCTGCACGATGCGGGCAAATTCCGCCTGTGGTATTATGCCTGCCATCGCGGGCTGAATCCCGACTGGCCGCCGCGCAAGATGCAGCAGGTGAGAAAACTGCCGGGTTGGCTGGTCGGGGTGCGGGAGGGCTACGAGGTCTACCAGGGTCCGCTGTGTTACGCCGAAAGCGAGGACGGCCTCACCTGGAGCAAGCCAGCCCTCGGGCAGGTGCTGTTCAAGGGCAGTTGCGACAACAACGCCCTGGATCTGCCACACACCGTCGTCAGCGGCGCGGCAGTGATCCGCGACGATGCCGACCCCGATCCGGCGCGGCGCTACAAGATGGTCTACCAATACTTCCCGGATCAGACCGAGCCAAGCCTACCCGAATACGGCAACCTGCCCAGCGTCGCCTGTGCCGTCTCACCCGACGGCCTGAAATGGACCGTCACGGCGATTCCCTTTGTCGGCCAGTTCGTCGAGCACTGCTCTTTTTTCCGGCACGAAGGCAGGTATGTCCTCCACTCCCAGGTGTTTCCCGGCACCAGTTGGTGCGACGTCTACACCGAGGGTGGCGCCCCTGGCGGGCGCACCGGCGTGGCCCATGCCACCTACGACTTCGACCGCTGGCCCGACCTCTCGGAATGGGCCTTTGCGCTGCCCGAACCTTCTGCCCCGAGTGCGCGAGGTGTGCCAAAACCGTACGACCAGGTTCACCTGGGGGTCGGCGGCACCAGCCTGGGAAATGTCTGTGTCGGCGTCTATGGGTTATGGCACGACCAGGCCAATTTCGGCGACATCGACGGCGATCTCGGACTGGTGGTGTCCAACGACGGTATCCGCTTTCGCGAACCGGGCGCGACGCCGGGGCAGGCCTTCATCCACCTGGAGGACTCGCCCGTGACGCCGGTGCCGGGCCACAGCTTCAGAACCATCCTCTGCCAGGGCAACGGCATCCTCAACGTCGGCGAGGAAACGCGCATCTACCACGGCCGCTGGCGCAATGTCGGGCAGCAGGCCGAAGTTATCGCCGAGCATTACTGCGCCGAGGTGGCCCTGGCCACCCTGCCGCGCGACCGCTGGGGGGCACTCAGGCTCAATCCCGGGGCGCAGACAGGCACCGTGGTGTCCACACCGCTCACGCTCCCAGCCGCTGGTGGCGAGCTCCGCCTCAACGCCGACGGTGTTGCCGGACTGGCCGTTGACCTACTCGACGAACAACTGCAACCCCTGTCCGGCTTCGCTGCCGGGCAGGTCGCCGGCCCGGACGGACTCGACCGACCGGTGCACTGGCATGCCCACACACTGGCGGAACTCGGCGGCCGGGTGGTACGGGTGCAGGTGCGGTTGAACCGCCTGGGCGAGGCCCACCCGCAACTCTATGCCATGTACCTGGACGCCACCGCCGCCAGACCGCGTTAGGCCAGCCTCAGAGGGGGCGTCTCAGCGGTACACGATCTGGACCCTCATTTCCGCGCCGCCACCACCTGGTCGTACATCTGGGGGATCAGCGGGAAGACCCAGCCGCGCTTGGCGATGATGGCCCGGTTCAGCTCGGGCGGCAGGGCGACGATGATCTCGGGCTCCAGGGAGAAACGGCCGGTGAAACCGCCGATGGCGCTGCGGGCGTGTACCCCCGCATACCCACCGGCGTCCAAGCCATCCTTCGCGAACTGCCCGGTGCCACCGCCAAAGACCGACTGCCAGCGGTACGAGTACCCATTGACTACCGCCGGCCCCGAGGTGAAATCCACGTCGGTCGAAACCACCATGCCGAGGGTCTTCACGGTGTAGAGCAGATCGTTGAGGTCGCCGCCCTCCCCGCCACAGGTGATGGCCCAGTGCAGGGTGCGGATGTGGTGGTCGGCGCAGGATTGGCCGGCCTGCTGCCCGTGTTTCACCCGTTCCGGGTCGTCGCTCATCTGATGGTCTCCTAACCCGATCCCCGACAGGTAGACCAGCCCGCTCTCGTGGAAGATGGCACTGCAGATATTGCGCCCCTTCAGGGAGTGCACCTCGGCCTCGAAGGTGCCCAGGTCCAGGCCCAGCTGCTCAACGCGGTCGTACACGTCGTAATTGCGGCGCAGGGCCGCCGGAATGATGGAGTTCTCGTAGAAACGGCTCATGGTTTCACCCTCCTGGCTATCGACGCAGGCGCGTCTTTGGTGGTAGTCAAGATAAGATAGGCCCTGCTGGTGGCGGCAACCACTTGGTCCGTTCGAGGTGTCGGCGCATTGCAGCGGCGCGGCGCCGACACGCCACTCCCGCCCCATTGCGCCGAGGCGGGGAAGTGTTCAGGTTATGGCGACACCCCCCTGGAAGGAGCTCCTATGAGCACTAGACAGATTCCGGAAATCGCCGCCCACCGGCCGGCGCCCGCGATGCCAGAATGGGCAATGTTGGAGAGAAGCCTGATTGCGCTGATGAACAAGTCGGAGGATATCCTGCTGGAGAACTACCTGATGCCCAACGGGGAGATCTTCTGGCCGGACATCGAGGGCTTTCGCGGGTACGGCGGCGTGGACAACGCCTTTGAGGGTTTCCACCGCTGGCCGCTCTTCTACCTGCTGGGCGGCGACGACCGTTTTCTGGATCTGGCCCAACGGCAGTACGAGGTGCTCGTCGCCCAGTTTTCCCGGTACAAGGTGCCCGGTTCGACCCAGCCCGAAGGGCGCAACACCCTGCTGGTGAAGGAATACCTGCCGGACTACGACTGGATGCATGCCGGCGAGGCGGCATTGTACTTCTACTATCTCAACCTTGCCAACCCGGCTGACGAGCGCAACAAAGAACGCTCCATCCGGTTTGCCAGTTTCCTGACCAACGAAGACCCCACCATCCCCGAGTTCAACTACGATCCCGAGCACCGGGTCTTCAAGACCCTGGCCATGGGCCCCAACGGTCCGGCGTACCACCGGTTCGGCGGCCCCTATGGTTATGGCACCTGGATGGACAGCTATGGGCTGCCCTTCTACGACGTAGAAGGCGTGGTGACGATGATGGACCTGCGCGATCCGGAAAAGGCCAAACGCTTCGGCGAAGTCTACTCCGCCCGGCTGCGCAACTGCGATACCGTCACCAACATGCTCTCCACCACGATGGTGATGAACGCCTACCTGCACACCGGGGAGGAGAAATACAGGCAGTGGGTACTCGACTACGTGGAGGGCTGGCGGCAGCGGTACCAGGGCAACAAGGGGATCATGCCGGACAATGCCGGGCCGACCGGCGTGGTTGGCGAGACCATGGACGGCAAATGGTACGGCGGCCACTACGGCTGGACCTTCCCGCACGGCTTCTATTTCATCGGCGACGCCATGGTGGTGGGCGGCCAGAACCAGCGGCTCCTCACCGGCGAAAAGGGCAAGCTGCAGTGGGTGCGGGAACAGGTGGAGATGCTCCTGACCCATGCTGTCGAGGACGAACAGGGCCGGGTGCTGGTCCCGCAGAATTACGCCGATCCGGGCGCGGTACTCGAATACGGCGGCAGCGCCAATGAACCGATGACCAGGCCGGACCGCGTCACCGAGTACCCCGGCTTCACCCGCAAACAGCAGCTCGACGGCTGGTACGAATTCCGGGTCATGAGTCCGGTGCATATGGTCCACGCCTATATCGACAGCCTCGACCCGCACGATCTCCAGGTCACCAAGCGGCTGCGGGACCGCCACCGGAACAACTGGGACCAGGTCAGCGGCGGGGCGCACGGCAAGGACTTCAGCGGCCAGCACCACGCGTACCTCAATTTCCTCGAAGGCGGTTACCCCGCCTATCCGGTCGATGCCCTGCTGAACAGCATTGCCCAGGTGTACAGCCAGTTGAGGAAGCTCCGCGAGGAGCTTGAGCTGGCCGAGGCCGGATGGGGATATCGCCCTGACGGCGAGGAGGAGTGGCGGGAGTTGGCGGAGGTAACGCGGCAGGTGAACCAGATGAAGGAGAAGTCGTGGAGTGAGTCGGTGACCCACTCCTATTTTCAGACCTACCTGATCGGCCGCAGCACCATTACCACCGAGACCCTGGTACACCTGACCATGGGCGGCCCCCTGCCAGTGTACAACGGCGGCTTGCTGATGGTCCAGGTGCGCCACTTCGACGCCGTCCGCAAGCGCCCTGGCCTGCCTGCCGACGTGGCGGCGCTGGTAGGCCGCATCACCCAGGAGGGCATCGAGCTAACCCTGGCAAACCTGCACCCCATGGAAAGCCGCAGACTGATCGTGCAGGCCGGCGCCTTTGCCGAACACTGCTTTACCACGGCTGCTTATACCGATGACGAGGGCAAGGCCACGGTGCAAGAACTGGACAGTGAGTACGTGGAGTTCGAGCTGGGGCCAGGCACCCTTCTCACCGTGAAGCTGGGCATGCAGCGTTTCTGCCGGCAGCCCTCGTACCAGTTGCCCTGGGATCGCTGACCTCCCGCGCAGGCCGCCTTGATCCGCAGCGGGGAAATGCGGTTAATAGAACGACCACCCATCTGCATTCAGAGAACTGCGCCATGGAAGAACCCGTCACCAGCCAGGATCTGGGCTCCGGCCTCCGCCAGTTGGGCATCGCCCCGGGTGCGGTGGTGCTGGTCCACAGCTCCCTGCGCTCCTTTGGCCGCGTCGAGGGCGGGGCCCGCACCGTGGTCCAGGCCCTGCTCGACCTGCTGGGCCAGGCCGGGACCCTGGTGGTGCCCACCTTCCACCACACCTTTTTCTGGGGCGGCCCCCAGCAGGTGTGGGACCGCGAGCAGACCCCCTCGTACATGGGCCTGATCAGCGAGACCGCCCGAACCTGGCCCGGTGCCCGGCGCAGCCGCCACGCCCCGCATCCACTGGCGGCCATCGGTGCCCGCGCCGAGGACCTGGCCGGCCGCCAGAACCGCTCGGACTACGCCTTCGACAGCCCTTTCTACCGCCTGCTCGAGCTGGACGCCTGGGTCTTGCTGATGGGGGTGGATTTCGACGTTTGCACCCTCCTCCACATGGTGGAGGAGCTGGCCGAGGTGCCCTACCGCTACTGGGACGATCTCACCGGGACGGTAGTCATCGACGGTCAGGCCAGCGTGCAGACCTTCCCCTTCATGCGCCGTCATCCGGGAGTACAAAACGACTTTCTGCGCTGCGGCCGCCAGCTGGAGCAACAGGGCCTGGTGCAGCTCGTGCAGGTGGGGCAGAGCACACTGCGGGCCCTGCGAGTCCGCCAGCTCTGCGACTTTGCCCTGCGCCGTTTGCGACAGGATCCCCTCTTCCTGGTCAGCGCCGAAACCCGCACGGAAGCCGCTGCCTATCTGCCCCGCTGGGGTCGGTTGCAGGCGGAACAGGTGCGCCGTCGGTTGCCCGTACACCACAGCCCCCATGCCTTGGGTGAACAACTGGCCCGGAAGATACACCTGCCTCGGGCAACCAGAGTGCAGGTGGAACTCCGCAAAAGACGGGAGACGGAGGATGGGCTAGTGCTGGAGGAATTGCGTCTCCAGGGCGGGATTCACCCGCTGGTACCCGCGTTGCTGGCCTACCCAAAATCCCGACCTGGCCCCCTGCCTGCCGTCCTGTGCCTGCACGGCACCGGCGAGAACTGGCAGTGGCTGATGGAGGAACCCCTCAGTGTCGATGGGGTGCGCTTGCGCGGTTGGGCCCGGGAACTGGCCCGCCGGGGGTACGCCACCCTGGCCCTCACCCAATACGCCCACCC
>CAMAVQ010000113.1 GCA_945861755.1 Gemmatimonas phototrophica | reverse complement strand
GGGGACGGTGGGGCCCTATTACATCAATACCCACTACCTCTACGGCGGCCAGGCTCCCGCTGAGGAACTGCTGCGTTTCATCGACACTGAAAAGGGGGATTGCCTGGCCTTTCCCCAGCGGCTGCAGCAGCGGGTCGAGGCCCACGCGGCGGTCGATCCAGTGTTCGCCGGGGTGATCGAAGCTTTGGTCGAGCGGGTGCGTCAGGTAGGTGGGGAAACCTGCGACTACATCTCCGGCGGGGAGCGGCGCGACTGGTTTTTTTCGCCACTGGTGGCTGCCCGCCTGGGCAAGCCGCACCTACTGCTCTATAAGGACCACCGGGGATTTCTGTATCGCGAGGGCAGGGTGGAGCCGGTGGCGGGGCTGGAGGGGAAATGCGGGGTCCATGTGGCCGACCTGATCACCGAAGCCTCGAGTTATGTGCGGGACTGGATCCCGGCCCTCCGCCAGCGGGGTGGGGAGATGATCAGCGCCGTCAACGTGGTGGACCGCGCCCAGGGCGGGGCCGAAGCCCTGCAGCAGGCCCAGGTACGCGCCGAGGCGCTCCTGCGCGTCGACGCCCAACTCTTTGGCGCCCTGCGGCAGGCCGGCCATATCGCAGCCCAGCAGGAGCAGGTGCTGCTGGCCTATGCCCGCGATCCCCACGCGGCCATGAAGGCATTTTTGCAGGGAAATCCCGAGTTCCTGCGCCAGGCCCTGCGCTCCGGCGACGAGCGCACCGCCGGGCGCGCCCGACTGCTGGCCGAACAGAATCCCTACCAGTTGGCTCCCGAACTGCTCAAAGCCTAGCCCGCTGCCTCGCCCACTTCCTCGCCCCCGATCCGCACCGAAACCAGCTGCGAGACCCCTTCCTCGGGCATGGTGACCCCGTGCAGGGTGTTGGCCGCGCCCATGGAGATCTTGTTGTGGGTCACCATGATGAACTGGGTGCCCTTGGCGAACTCCTTGAGCACGCGCACGAAGCGCTGCACATTGGCGTCGTCCAAGGGGGCATCGACTTCGTCGAGGATACAGAAGGGACTGGGTTTCACCTGGTAGATGGCAAAGAGCAGCGAAATGGCGGTCAGGGCCCTTTCGCCGCCCGAGAGCAGGCTGATGCTCTGCAGGCGTTTGCCGCGGGGCCGGGCCGTGATCTCGATGTCGGCTTCGAGGGGGTCCATCTCGGGCGCTAATAACAGATTTGCCTCGCCGCCGGGGAAGAAGCTGGCGAAGGTGGTCTTGAACTTCTCGTTGATCTGGGTGAAGGAGTCGAGGAAGATCTGGCGGGCCACCCGGTCGATGCGGTTGAGGGTGGTTTTCAGATCTTCGGCGGCGCTGAGCAGGTCGTCGCGGTGCTGCACCAAAAAGTCGAGACGCTCCTTTTGCTCGGAGTACTCGTCCAGCACGCCCACGTTGACGCTGCCCAGGCGCTGGACCGATTGCCGCAATTCCTCGACCCGGACCTCGATAGCAGCCAGGTCCAAGCCCTCTTCGGTGGGCCGGCCCATGGCCTCCACTTCGCAGTGCTGTTCCTCGCGCAACCGTTCCTGAATATGGGTGGCGCGGCTGCGCAATTCGGCAATTTTTAATTCCAATTCGTGGCGGCGCTCGCGCTGGGCATTCAGCTCGCGCTGCAACTTGCTGATCAGATCCTCTAGCTGGCGGGTCTGGGCCACGCTCTCCTGCCAGCGCTCCTGGCGCTGGTCCCGCTGCGCGGCCAGTTGGTCGCGGGTGTCGTGTAATTCCTTGAGGCGGGTGGTGAATTGGGCGGTCAGCTGGCCGAGGTCCTGCCGGTTCTGGGCGGCCCGTTCTCCTTCCTGCTGGCTGCGCTCGATGTTCTGGCGCAGGTTCTGTTCGATCTGGCGCAGGCGCTGCTCGTCGCGCCGGAGGCTTTCGGCCTGCTCCACCAGGCGGGCCCGCTCCACCCGCAGGGCGGCCAGCGCTTCGGCCCGGTTGCGGCGCTCTTCCTCGGCCCGCTGCAGCGCTTCCTCGTGTTGGGCGATCTGTGTCTCCAGCTGGGTGCCCTGCTGGTCGAGCTGCTCCAGCGCGCTTTCCTGCGTCTGGGTGGACTGGTGCAGGTTGCCCAGGCGTTCGGCCAGGCGGGTGTGTTCGCGGTCTAGTTGTTCGAGCTGGGCCCCCAGGCGCTGGGCCTCTCCCTGAGCCCGCTGGCTGAGGTGGCCCTGCTCGCGCTCCTGGTCCCTGAGCGCTTCGCTCTGGTTGGCCAGGGACTGGGCGCGACGGGCCAGCAGCGCGCTGCGCAGCTGGGTCGACTGGCAGAGACCTTCGCTGGCATGTAATTGGGCGCGGCGGTGGGCGCAGCGGGCGCGCAGGGCGCGCAATTCGCGGCGGCGACCCAGGACACCGTGGTCCTCACCCTTGGTCTGGCCGCCGGTCACCCGCCCTCCCAGGTCGATGGCGTCGCCCTCGGGCGTGACGAAGCGCAGGGGCTGGTCCACGTAGCTGCCGGCCACGGCCAGGGCAGCGCCCAGGTTCTCGGCCAGAAAGGTGTTGCGCAGCAGGCGGCCCACCAAGGGGGCCAGGGCGGCGTCGGCCTGTACGAACGGGGCCAGTGGACCGATCAATCCGGGAAAGGGCGCCAGTTCCACTGAGGGCGGCGGCGCTACCGTCTGCCACTCCAGGGGGAAGATCCCGGCCCGGCCCTCGGTAGAGGCCAGGTGGCGCAGGGCCTCCAGCACCCCACCCACCTGGGGTGCCACCAAGGCCTGGAGGCTTTCGCCCAAGGCGGTTTCGACGGCGCGGTCGTAGCGGGGATCTACCTCGATCAGGTCGCCCACCACCCCGGAGAACAACCCTTTATAAGGTGAATCGAGGATCAGGGCGCGCACCCCGCTGGCATAGCCTTCGTAGCTGGAGCGCAGCTGTTCCAGGGCCTGCAGGCGGGCCTGTTCAGTCTCCAGGGCCCGGCGGGCCTCGTCGCGCTGCTGGCGGCGGCGGGCCAACTCGGCGTCGACCGCGGCACCCCGTTGGCGCACGGCCTGCTGGTCTTCTTGGACCTGGCGCAGCCTTTCGCGGCGCTGGGCCAGCAATTCCTGGGCCTGGAGGGCCTGTTCCTGGGCCCGGTCGCGTTCCTGGGTGAGGCGGCTGATTTCCGCCTCCAGCTGGCGGGAGCGCTCGCCCAGGCCCTCGGCCTCGGTGCGCAGGCGCTCCAGGGTGCGGGAGGATTCCCCGCGGCGGCGCAGCAATTCGACCTGCTGGCGCTTGGCCCCGTCGAGCGTGTTGCGGCTGGCCTGGAAGGTGCGCTCGGCGGCGGCGCCTTCCAACTCGCCCTGCTCCAGGCGCTGGCGGTCGGCTTCCAGCCGGGTCTGGGACTGTTGGAGGTCGGCAGTCACCTGCAGCAGCTGTTCCTGGGAGCCGTTCAGCTGGCGGTGGTATTCCTCCTGTTCGGCACTGGTGCGGGCGATGAGCTGCTCGCTGGCCTCGAGGTTGGCCCGCGCCGTGGCCAACTGGCGGTCCTGCTCATGGATCTCATCGATACAGGCGCTGAAGCGTTGCCCCACCTCCTGTAGGTCCTTTTCGGCCTCGGTTACTGCCAGCCGGCCCTTCTCCAGTTCGGCCTCGCGGGTGGTGAACTGGGTGTAACCGGACTCGGCCAGGGCACTGAGGCGCTCCAGTTCTTCGTCCAGGGGGAGCAGTTGGTTCCGGATGGCGAAGAAGCGCAGCCGGCCCAGCAGAATTTCCTGGGCGTCGAGCTGCTGCTTGAGTTCCTGGAAGCGGCGGGCCCGGCCCACCTGGCGGCCGAGGTAGTCGACCTGGCGCTGGATCTCGGCGATGATGTCTTCGATGCGGGTCAGGTCGGCGGTGGTGGACTCGAGCTTGGTCCAGGTGGAGCGGCGGCGGATCTTGTATTTGGTGATGCCGGCGGCTTCCTCGAGGATGCGGCGGCGGTTGTCGGTCTTTTCGCTGATGATCTCGTCGACCATGCCCTGCTCCATCACCGAATAGGCCCCCGGCCCCAGGCCGGTGTCCATTAACAAGTTTTGGATGTCGAGCAGGCGGCAGGGGACCTTGTTGAGCAGGTAGTCGCTCTCGCCGGAGCGGAAGAGCCGGCGGGTGATGGTCACCTCGTTGAATTCGATGGGCAGGGCGCGGGCGGCGTTGTCGATGGTGATGGTCACATCGGCCATGCCCAGTTGTTTGCGGTTGCGGGTGCCGGCGAAGATGACTTCTTCCATGCGGTGGCTGCGGAAGGCGCTGGCCCGCTGCTCCCCCATGCCCCAGCGGATGGCTTCGATCACGTTGGACTTGCCACAGCCGTTGGGGCCGACGATGGCGGTAATGCCCGGACCGAAGGGGATGGCGATTTTCTGGGCAAAGGACTTGAAGCCGTAGATCTCGATGGCGGTGAGCAGCAAAGCCGAATTCCTTTGGGCAAGAGAGTTGGAGGTTTCAGCTCAGCGGGACAGCCGGCCGGCGAACTCCTGGGCGAACTTCACGAGCTTGGGGGCGATGACCAGCCGGCAGTAGGTCTGGCCGGGGTTGAGGCGGTAGTATTCGCGATGGTAGTCTTCGGCCGGGTAGAAGCGGCCACAGGGCTCGATGGTGGTGACGATGGGATCGGCCCACAACTGCGCCGCTGCCTGGCGGGAAGCCTCGGCGACGACCCGCTGCGCCTCGTTGTGGTAGAAGATCGCCGAGCGGTACTGGCTGCCCACGTCAGGACCCTGGCGGTTGAGGGTGGTGGGGTCGTGGGTGCGCCAGAAGACCTCGAGCAGGTCGGCAAAGGCGATCTGCTGGGGATCGAAATCGAGCTGGGCTACTTCGACATGCCCGGTGGTGCCGCTGCACACCTGCTGGTAGGTGGGCTCTGCTACCGCGCCCCCCGTGTACCCAGACACCACGCGCACCACGCCCGGAATTTGTTGAAAAACCGCTTCCACACACCAGAAGCAACCGGCACCCAGGGTGGCGCTTTCGGATGTTGCCGATAAAATCCCCTTTGGGGACATCTGCCCTCCCGCATGGCAAAATAAAAAAATGGTACACCATCCGGCATGCCTGGTCAAGGCATATTATCCCATTAAGGGGGGATTTCATGCCCCGGCGCCTTGACAGGCAAAAAGCCCCCCGGCTAGATTGTCACTATAGGGAGGATCTGCGATGAACCTTGGGGACCTGCTGGCAGATGTGATTGGCCGCCTGCCCGAAGACCGGCGCAAAGTTGTACAGACACTGGTGGACAAGTACGGGGCGGGGGAGAACCTGCGTTTCATCCTGACCCTGGTGGCCGCCGCCAGCAAACGCGAGCGCCGGCTGGTGCGCCTGCTGCTCACCGAAATGGAAGACCTGGACGAACGCCGAAAGCTGAGCGATGCCAAGCAGGGTGGCTGAGGGTGACAGCCCCTGCCTGGAGGTACCTGCGCCGGATCGCCGACTATACCTTTGCTATCGAAGGTGACGATCCCGAGCTCCGGGAGGTGGCTGCCGAGTTGTACAGCGGTGCGTCGGCCGAGGGCGGGAGGCCGCAGGCCCGTTTCGTCTGTAAGCGGCTGGAGGAGGGATTTGCCCTGGGGTGCCGGGGCCGGCTCGTGGCGCGGGGCCAGACCCTGGCCGGGTTCTTTCAGGAGGCCGAATGGGCACTTACGCACGAAGCCCTGTTGCGCCTGGGGCATTTCTTTCAGGTACACGCCGGCAGTGTAGCCCGCCAGGGCCAGGCGCAGTTGTTGGTGGGGCCCCCGGAGTCGGGGAAGACTTCCCTGACCCTGGCCCTGGTCCTGCGGGGCTGGTCCCTGTTAGGGGACGAGATTGCCCTGGTAGATGCCCTCTCCCTGAAGATTTGGACCTGCCGCCGCGACCTGATCCTGCGCCCCGGCACCCGGGCCCTGTTGGTGTCCGAAATGGCGCAAGTTCCAGCATTCAAGTGGGCGGAGGGGAACTGCTATTTCTCTCCCCGGCTGGCGGGTCCTCCCCCGGAGGAGGGGGCGGAACTGGTTGGGCTGGTCTTTCCGGTCCTGCGGTTGGGCGCTGGAGTGGAGTGGAGGTCGTTGGGTCGGGCTGAGGCGGCCAGGCGGCTCATGGAACAGGCGATGAACCTCGGCGACTGGGCGGCGGTGGGGGTGGAGCTGGTGGGCCGGCTGGTCGAGCGCTGCCCGGCGGTGGAGCTGGTCTTCGGCGATGCCCGGGAGGCCGCCGAGAGTATCTCAGAAATCTAGTCCTGAATCGTCCGGCACTTCGAACTCTTCGTCCTTCCCCATGCAGATGATGTGTTCGGCGGTTAATTCCTGGCGGCCCGGGTACCCAGTGTCGATCTCGTGCCAGTAGCGCACTTGGGCCTCACCCCGATGCCAGCAAAGATAGACCCAGCGGCCGCCGAAGGTGGTGGGGAAGTCGATCAGGCCGTGGCTCAGCCCTCCCTGGGGAAAACGCAGGCCGCGGCCACCGATCTCCCGGTGGACCAGGTCCTCGATCTCCCGGCTCAGCTGGGCGCGCATCCGGGTGTGCCGGAGATGTTCCTGATGATCGGGATTGCGGGCGGTCTCCACCGATTCCCCCCACAACACCTCGAGAATCTGGAGCTGCTCGCAGTGGTGCAGCAGCCGGCGCCGGTATTCGTCGAGCTGATCCAGCAGCATTTCCAGATGAGGGATGAGGGCGTCGGCCTCGGCGACGGTGAAAGCCTTGTGGCGGGCCATGTCATTCCTCGCTTAAAAGGGACAGACGAGGGGATTATAGCGCATTGGGGCAGTGGACACAAGAAGCTCTTGCGCGGGTTCTGAGCCTGTAGCATATTAGTCCAGAGCGGTGCCTCCTCGGTCCTCCAATCCTTGTTATCGCAAGCAGCATATGGCAGTCACCCTGGAAATAGTCAGGCAGGTGGCGGCTTTGGCCCGCCTGGAGTTTTCTCCCCAGGAAGAGGAGCGACTCACCGGGGAACTCAATCACATCCTCGAGTACATGGAGAAGCTGGGGGAGTTGGATACCACCCAGGTAGAACCCACCGCCCACATTATGCCCCTGGCCAACGCCTTCAGGTCTGACGAAGCCGAGATTTTCCCCGGGGTCGCGGCGCTGCTGGCCCCGGCTGACCCGCGGGACGAAGGCTACTTCAGGGTGCCCAGAATCATCGACTGAATGGAACGGCGGCCCGCCGGGGCGGCCGTTTTTTGTTGTATTGGTGTTTTTTGCCAAGGGGGAGATGAGATGGCAGACAAATACGCCGGTCCCAAATACGTGGTGGTGGCCGGGGGGGTCATGAGCGGGGTGGGCAAGGGATTGACCACCGCCTCGATGGGCAAAATCCTCAGGGAATACGGCTACACCACCACGGCGGTCAAGATCGATCCTTACATCAACTACGACGCCGGCACCCTGCGCCCCACCGAACACGGGGAGGTGTGGGTCACCGACGACGGGGGAGAGATCGACCAGGATCTGGGAAATTACGAGCGTTTTCTGGGGCTGGACCTGCCGCGCTGGAACAACCTGACCACCGGCCAGATCTACCACGCGGTGATCGAGCGGGAGCGGCGGGGCGAGTACCTGGGCCAGACAGTGCAGCCCATCCCCCACATCACCGAGGAGATCAAGCGCCGCGTCCAGGAGGCCGCCGAGGGGTACGACATCGCCCTGGTGGAGATCGGCGGCACGGTGGGCGATTACGAGAACGAGCCCTTTCTCTTTGCCATGAAGGCCATGGAGCGCGAGATCGGCGAGGAGCATTTCATCTTTGTGCTCATCACCTATCTGCCAGTGCCTCCCCACGTGGGCGAGATGAAGACCAAGCCCACCCAGCAGGCCATTCGTATGCTCAGCGAGAACGGCATCTTTCCCGATTTCATCGTCTGCCGCTCCCACTTGGGTGTCGACGAGGTGCGCAAGAAAAAGATCCAGGTGGGTGCCAACGTGCCCATCGAACACATCATCTCCGCCCCGGACATGAAGACCATCTACGATATTCCCCTCACCCTAGAGGCCGAGGGCATGGGGGAGAAGATGCTGGCCAAGTTGGGGCTGGCGGTGCGCAAGAAGCCCGACTGGAGCCACTGGGAACAGCTGGTGCGCCGCAGCAAGGACCCGGTCCATCACCTGCGGGTGGCAATGGTGGGCAAGTACGCGGAGAGCGGCGACTTCCAGTTTACCGATTCCTACATCTCGGTAAACCAGTCCCTCATCCATGCCGGGGTGGCCCATGACGCCAAGGTGGAGATCGTCTGGATCGACGGGCACAAGTTTGAGGAAGGCGAGCTGGCGGTGGAGGTGCTCGACGAGTACGACGGCATCGTGGTCCCCGGGGCTTTCGGGGCCGGCGGCGGCGAAGGGGTGATCATGGCCATCCGCTACGCCCGCGAGCAGGGCATCCCCTTCCTGGGTCTGTGTTACGGGCTGCAGCTGGCGGTGGTCGAGTTTGCCCGCCATGTGGCCGGCATCAAGGAGGCCACCTCCGAGGAGTTCAAGGATGATTCCCCCTATCAGGTGGTGTGTATCCAGGAGCACCAGAAGAAGGTCATGGAGGAGGGGCGCTACGGCGGCAGCATGCGGCTGGGGGCGTATGCGGCGGTGCTCAAGCGCAAGAGCCGGGTGCTGGAGCTGTACGAGAAATCCGGCCGCCTGCAGGAAGATGCCAAACGCATCCGCCAGCTGATGGACAATCCAGAACAAGCTTTCCGCGTCGGCGAGATCATGCTGGGCCGCGACAAGGTGGTGCTGGAGCGCCACCGCCACCGCTACGAGATCTCTGCCCGCTTCGTGGAGTTGCTGGAGGAGGAGGGCCTGGTCTTCTCGGGGTACCACCGGCGGGTGGACGGCACCCGGCTGATGGAGTTTATCGAGCTGCCCGAGCACCGCTTTTTTATGGCCACCCAGGCCCATCCCGAGTTTAAGTCGCGCCTCGACAGCCCGGCGCCGCTTTTTGCCGGCTTCGTCAAGGCGGCCCTCGATTTACACCAGGAGCGGGGCAGCGCCTGAAACGGGGCTGGCTGCAGATGACCAAAGGCATTGGGCCGCGCTCGCGAGGGGGCGCGGCTGTTTTTTTGCTGGCCCTGTGGGCCTGTGGCGGGGGCGGCCTGGACCAGGAAGTCCCGCCCCCGGCCCCGCCGCCCGATGCCGACCGCGAGTTGTGGGGAGTGCATCTCGAACTACACGAGTCCGGCATCGAGGCCAGGGTGGAGATGCCCTATCTGCGCGACGACGAAGCACGGCAGACCAGCTGGGCCGACAGCGGGGCGCAGGTGGCTTTCTACGACATGGCCGGCCACCTCAACTCGCAGCTCAGCGCCGGCCTGCTGACCCTGGAGCGCGGCCCTGGGTTGGTCACCCTGGGCCGTGGGGTGGTGGCTATGGCGCCCGAAAGCCTGGAGGTGCGGGCCGACACCCTGGTCTGGGAGCAGGGACTGGGCAAACTCACGATCCCTGGGCGGGCGGTACTCAGTGCTCCGCAGGGCCGGGAGGAGGGGGAAGATCTGCAAACCGGCCTGGATTTTGCCGAGTGGAGTATGCGCCAGGTGGTGGGGCAGTGGCGAGGCGAAGGGTACCAGGTGCGCATCAGCGCCCGGGGCGAGCGCGGCCATCGCCTCGGCCGCACCTTTTCCGCCGATTACGACAGCATCACCCTCGACTGGGAAGGGGTCCGCATCACCAGCGGCCGGGCCAGCTTTGCCAGCGGCCAGGGGCGGGCCTATTTCTCCGGCGGGGTGCAGGCAACCGATTCGACGCGCACCTTTGCCGCCGGCGAGCTGGAATGCCGGCTGGCCGAGGAGGAGGTGGTGGCGCGGGTCGCCGTACACCTGGAGGAAACCGACCTGCGCCTGTGGGCCGACGAACTGCGCCAGCAGCGCCGGGCCCGCACCTGGCAGGCCTGGGGAGTGCCGGCCCGCATCGACCGAGGTGAACGCGCCATCCAGGCCAGGCAATTCTCCTACCAAGAGGAGGGCGACCAGGTCGAGGCAATCGGCGAAGTGGTATTCAGGGAAGGGGGAAGGCGGCTGGCGGCTGGAAAGCTGAGCTACGCCCATGCTGCCGGGCAGTTGGAGGCCAGCGCCGAGGTGACCCTGGAGGACCCCGCTTTTGAAGGAGTGGCCACCGGCAGCACCCTCAGCTACGACCTCAACACCCAGCAGGTCCGCCTGCGCGGCAATCCCCGGCTGCAGCGGCACACCGGGGAGGAGTTGCGCCTCAGCGCCGGCGAGCTTGATTTTGCCCTGGAAGAGAAGGAACTGCGCGGGCGGGACGGCTTTGAGGTGCAGGGCGGCGCTGCCCAGTTGCACAGTCAGGAGGGGCGTTACCGCAGCGATCTAGAAGAACTGAGCTTGAGCGGCGAGGCGCAGTTGCGCCACACACGGGGGGAACTGCACACCCTGCTGCGGGCCGATTCGCTGCTGGTCAAACTGGAGGAGGGACGTCTGGTTCAGGTCCGTGCCCCCGCAGCCCTGCAGGGCACCTTTCAGGTGTTGCCGGACCAGGCGGGTTGGTTGGAGGCCGGCCAGGGGGTGGCCTTTCTGGAGGGGGGCGAGTTGGTGCGCCTGGAACTGGATGGCGGCGCGGAGGTGCTCCGGCAGCAGGGAGGGGAAGCCAGCCGTTTCCGGGGCCGCCAGGTGATACTCTATTTTGGTCAGGGCCGGCTGCAGCGGGTGGCCATCGAGGGCGAGGCCGAATTGTGGGCCCGGCTCAAGGAGCAGGGCCGGGCAGCGGCCCTCAACCATATCAAAGGAGAAAAACTCGAGGTGCAGGTGGCCGAGGACAATACCTTTCAGATGCACGGCTCGGCAGGCACTTATTACCCGCCCCCGGAGGAATGAAGTGGCGCTGCGCACGGAACAGCTCTGCAAAAGCTACGGCCGGCGGCGGGTGGTGGACGGGGTGAGTCTGAGGGTGGAGCCGGGGGAGATCGTCGGCCTCTTGGGGCCCAACGGGGCGGGCAAGACCACCACCTTTTACAGCATCGTCGGCTTTGTGCAGCCAGACCAGGGGCACATCTTCCTCGACGAGGCGGAAATCACCCATCTGCCCATGTACCTGCGGGCCAGGCAGGGCATCGGCTACCTGTCCCAGGAGAAGTCCATCTTTCGCGGGCTGACCGTGGCCCAGAATCTCCGCGCGGTGCTGGAGACCCGTTCCCTGGAGCCGGCCAAGTTAGAGGAGCGTCTGCAGACCTTGTTGCGCGAACTCGATCTGGAGGGGCGGGCCCAGCAGCGGGCCGACACCCTTTCTGGGGGCGAGACCCGGCGGGTGGAGGTGGCCCGGGCCCTGGCCATGGAACCGCGCTATATGCTGCTCGACGAGCCCTTTGCCGGCATCGATCCGCGCACCGTGGAGGATATCCAGGCCATCATCGCCGGGCTGCGGCAGCGGGGGCTGGGCATCCTGATCACCGATCACAACGTGCGCGAGACTTTGGCGATCACCGACCGGGCCTATATCATGGTCGACGGGCGCATCCTGACTTCGGGGACCGGTTCGCAGTTGACCGCCGATCCCCAGGTGCGCCGGCACTATCTGGGCGAGAAGTTTCAGATGGACTGAGATCCTTGACATGCGGTGGGGGTCGGTCTACCTTTGGGGGAAAGTTCCCCTCTATTCTATTTAATAGCAAAACTCATGCTCCGTCTCTCCCAAAATCTCAGTCTGCAGCAGAAGATGGCGCCCCAGCTCATCCAGTCGCTGCAGCTCTTGCAGATGTCCACGCTCGAATTGGAGCTGGAGATCAAGCAACAGATGGAGCTCAATCCGCTCCTGGAGGAGGGATTGGAGCAGAAGGAGGGAGACGAAGCCGAAGAGGCGGAGGAGGTCGAAGAGCTCCCTTCGGTGGCCGAAGCGCTCAAGGAAGAAGCCGAGGTCCCCCAGAACATGGAGGAGCAGGTCAACTGGGATGCCCTGCTGGAGGACCAGTTCGACCGCAATTCCTACAACAATGAGTCTTCTGAGTACGATCCCAACTGGGAAGTGGACCGCGAGCCCCAGGAAAACCGCATCACCACCATCCCCCCCCTGGTCGAGCAGCTGCAGGACCAACTGATCCTGACGGATCTGGGGGAGGAGGAGCGCCAGATCGCCGAATTCATCATCGGCAACATCGACGAGCGCGGGTACCTGACCTGTTCCACTGCGGAGATCGCCACCGCGCTGGAGGCGCCGGTGGAGCAGGTGGATAAGGTGTTGGTGGTAATTCAAGGTTTCGAGCCGCCGGGCATCGGGGCGCGGGATCTGGGTGAGTGCCTGGTGATCCAGTTGCGGCAGCGGGAAGAGCCCGAGTGCCAACTGGCCCTGCAGGTAGTGAGCGGGTTCATGGAAGACCTCACCAAGCGGCGTCTCACCCGCATCACCCGCGCCCTGGGGATCACCAACGAGCAGCTCAAGGGAGCGCTGGACCTGATCGCCAAGCTGCAGCCCTATCCTGGGGTGGCCAATACCGGCAACTACAACGGCCTGCTCACCCTGGACACCGAAGTTTCCTACATCATGCCCGACGTGATCGTCGAGAAGGTGGGGGAGGAGTGGGTGGTCAGCCTCACCGAGGGCAACCTGCCCTCTCTGCGCATCAATCCCTCCTATGCCAAGCTGATGAAGGGGGGCCGGCACAACGGCCAGGACGAGGTGCATACCTACCTTTCCAAGAAGCTCAACGACGCCCGCTGGCTGATCAACGCCATCCACCAGCGCCGCACCACCATGCTCAAGGTGACCAATTACCTGGTGCGGGCGCAGATGGATTATTTCGAGAAGGGCCCCGGCTTTCTGCGGCCCATGGTGCTGCAGGATGTGGCCGACGCGGTGGGCATGCACGTCTCCACCATCAGCCGGGTGAGCAACGGCAAATACATGCAGACTCCGCATGGGGTGAAGGAACTGAAGTACTTCTTCGACAGCCGGGTGGGCAGGGAGGATGGTGGGGAGGATGTGTCAGCCCGCAGCGTGAAGGAGAAGATCACCACGCTCATCGGGGCCGAGGATCCGGGCAATCCGCTCAGCGATCAGGAGATCGCCGAGCGTCTTAGCAAGGAAGAGGGGCTGCGCATCGCCCGGCGAACGGTGGCCAAGTACCGCGACCAGCTGGGTATCAACGCCCAGCGGTACCGGAAGAAGACCTTCTAAAAACCTGTCGCGTCGTAGAGTGACCCATTCCGGCCTTTCCCGATGCCCGGGCCTGCCGCCGACGCCCCGCACTGCCCCCAGGCCCTTTGCCCGCCCCACTCCCCCAGTAAAGGCCTCCAGGGTCATCTCTCCGGCGCTCGTTGTTCTGCTGCCATAGCTGTTGGTGGCTCACCCGTTAGGGCCACTTCCCCGCTGCCAGTGGGGCCGCCTGGGGGCTTCGCCCTGCCTCAGGAAACCTCCGCTACGCTGCCTTGTCGCTGACCTTCACCGACACCTGCTGGCCCACGTGGGCCAGCAGCTTGATGAGTTTGTCTACCGTAAACAGCCCGATCTTGCCTTGGAAGATCTCGCTGATGCGCGGCTGCGCCACCCCAAAGTGCCGGGCAGCCTCCTGCTGGGTCCATCTCTGGGCCTTGATGTAGGATTTGAGAGCGATCATCAGTTCGGTGCGCACCCGGAGATTCTCCGCCTCCTCAGCAGCAAAACCCAGATCGGCGAAGACGTTTCCAGAAGAGCGGTGAATGGGTTCCTTTTTCATGATCGACTCCTGCGGATTTGTTTCAACCGTGCCTTGGCCAGCTCAAGGTCCCGTTGAGCCGTTTTCCTGGTCTTCTTTTGGAAGGCGTGCAGGACATGGATGGTGTCGGCGAGCGTGGCGACGTAGAAAACGCGGACCTCCCCTTCCTCATGCAGCCGAATCTCGATGACGCCTGGCCCGATGGAGGGCATAGGCCGCCAGTCATCCGGATCGAGTCCTTGCTGAACCTGGCAGAGCTGATACCCTGCCGCACGGCGGGCGCCGGAAAGGCGCGCAGATCATCCAAAGAGGCACCGATAAAGTTCAAGTTCTTCACAAGGCAATTATACTAAATTACGTATATATAAGCAACAACGTCTGCGCCGGCAGGGGGTACCAAAACATACCCAAACAGCCCGCGCCCGTTTTGAGGGCGGCCTTGGAGGTGCGGAGCTGTTTTGCCCTGAGGGCAGGTGGACTATCGATAAGGCCGCATAAGGGGAGTCAGGAGATAGGTTGCCGGTCGCCGCAGGCTGAAGGCGTGAAACCGGCCAACTGCATTCTACCCTACTTTTTTAGGCTCTGC
>CAMAVQ010000112.1 GCA_945861755.1 Gemmatimonas phototrophica | reverse complement strand
GGGCGGGTGCGGGGACAGGAGCAGTTCTGAGGTTCAGAACACAATACTCGACACCGCCTTGGAGATCAACGCCACGGCGATGGAACTCATGCCCACCAATCCCATGCCGCAGGAGTAGCCGGCCAGCAGGATCGGGGTGTAGACCCGCCAACGCGCCTCGCCGAAGCGGCGCTCGAAGTAGTAGCGGCCCAGCAGAGCGCCGGCCAGGTTGAGCATGGAGAAATGGGGCCAGGCCCCCAACCCGCCGATGAAGCCGTAGAAGAGGGTGATGGGGGCGCGCAGGAGAGTGGTCAGGCCCAGCACCCCGCAACTGCTCACCAATCCGGTCAGGACGTACTGCCAACGCACGATGCCCTGGATCAGGCTCTGGCCGCCGGCATCGGGCAGCGTGGATTTGACCCAGAAGGCCTGCATGGTGGCGTGGAAGGGCCAGAACTTCTGGACAAAGGGGTAGGTCGAGGAGGGGATGGGCCCCAGCTTCCAGATGAAGGACCAGAAGATGAAGCTGCACACGAACATGATCAGCATCGCCACCGCGGCCAATTTGACCACACTGCCAAAGTGGGTGCGGGTCAACTCCAACTGTTTGAAGGCCGCCACCTCGCCGCTCGAGTCGAAGAGAGGGATGGGGGCAAACCACACCGCCGCGCCCTGGTATCCAGACAGGTAGAAAGAGCCCTCGCGCAGGTAGGGAAAGGAAGCGCCCTGGGGGCTGCCGGTCAGACCGATCATGCGCGCCCCGATATAGGAGAAGACCGGGGTGCAGACAAAACCGAAGAAGGCGCTGATCCACCAGGGAAATTCGGGGACCAGCAAGTGAACCAGCACCACGAAGAGGGTGGTGCTGCAGGCCCAGATCAGCAGCGCCTTGTAGATGGCGATATCACCTCGGCCCGCCGGTGGTCCATCTGTGCCCTGTCGCCTGATCCCGCGCATTTTCGTCAGGGTGCTGCCCACCATCCAGAAGCCCATCAGGGCCACCAGCACCGCCCCGCCGATGGAAAAACTCAGCCAGAAGTCAAAGGAGTTGGAGATCACTGTGGGCAGGGCCGACATGCCCGGCTCCCAGGTGTGCAACACCCCGGCGCTGTAGAGCAGCGGATTGGCCACCAAGTTCACCAGCAGCGAGGCCGAACAACTGCCCACCGCGATCCAGAAGGGCAGCACAAAACCGATGATCAGGTGGCCCAGATCGGTAGCCACCCCCATGATCCCGGCCGGCATCAGCGCCCGCATGGGCACGGTCAGGTCGATGAAGGGGATGGGCAGCAGGGTGACGGTTTCGGTGAGGAAGATGCCCGACAGGGTGGGGATAACCACGTAGAACAGACCCCAGATCACCCCGATGAAAGCCCCGACGCTGAACACCTCCCAGCGCCAGCCCTCGCGCTGCTGCGAACTCTCGGCCAGGGCGGTGGCCCCGCCGGCCTGCACCTGGGCCATGGGAAAGGGCAGCCGCTCGATGTCGTTGGTGATGCGGAACATCACATAACCCAGCGAGAGGCTGTTGATCTTTTGCAATACGATGACCAGCAGCAGCAGCCCGATGGGTTTGATCCAAGCCGCGTGCAGGAAGGTGCGCAGCAGCAGGGCCTCTGAACCGCGGGGGGGCACCACCCACTCGGGGATGTAGTGGTGCAACTCGTCGGCCTGGGGCGACTGGACCAAGAACTGGTCCCAGATCAGGCTGCCAAAGGGACCGCCAAAGAGATCGGCCCCGGTGCCCAGTTTGCCACCCACCGCCACCAGGCCGCCGGCCACCCAATAGAGGATGATCACCTCCTGGATGCGCAGCCGGACGAAGGAGCGTTTGGCGATCTCGATGAAGAGGATGAGGGTGACCCACTCGGCCCCCCCGGCCATGCTCTGCCCGGTGACCAGCCCCAGGTAGATGGCCCCTGGCAGCATCAGGAAACCCACAAAGAGGGCCGCCCACACGGTCTTGATGCTGAAGCCCGGGGCGAACTGCAGATCCGGGGGGATCAGGTTGAGGTCTGGGTTTTCCTGCGGCTTTTTCTCGGTGGCTGCCATCTCAATCCCCGTACAGCGGATGGCCCTGTCCCGGGAACCAGAGCATGTCGACCACGAAGGAGATCCCGATGCCGGTGAAGTAGCCCAGGATCACCCCGATGAAGAAAGGCACTACCTTGTAGTAAAGCTGAATACCCCCCGAGCGCATGACCACCCACTTGCACAGCCAGGCCAGAAAGATGCTGAAGACATAGATGTTCATCGGGTACCCGCAGATCCCCACCGGTAGGCCGATGGGATGGATGGGCCACCAGGGGAAACGATAACGCATGAAGGTCAGCGCCCCCATCAGCCCGGCTCCGGAAGCCGCGTGGCCCAAGCGCACCCAGTCCGGCCCCTTGGTGTCGGTGATCTTGCGCAGCACCTCCACGTAGGGCACCCGCGAGCCGTCGCCGAAGATCCAGCCCCCGTAGTTGTACGCCCCGTAGGTGTAGCCCATGTACAGGGCAAAGGCCATGGAGACCACCACTGCTACCAGGGCGGCCAGCAGCACGGAGAAGGTGGCGGTGCTGCGGCGCATCTTCATCACGTCGGTGATCTTGGCGCTGTTGGCCGCTGCGGCCATGAAGAAACCCTTCAGCTCGTGGTGCCAAGAATAGGACAAGCCAAAGGCGATGTGGCTCTGCACCGGCATGTTGGGCCCACCCAGGGCGTAGCCCACAAAGGTCTGGCCGATGAGCGGGCCGCGGATGAAGAGGGTGCCGCCCTCCACGACGATGCGGGTGACCCCGGTGTAGAGGACAATGGTAGCCAGGATGAAGAGCGACAGCCCCAGCACCGACATGCCCGAGCGCCACAGCCAGAAGGCGATATAGAGGGTGGAAAGAATCGTGCCAAAAACAATGGTGCGGTAGGGCATCAACTCGTTGGAATCGTCGATCCCCGAGTCCCGGTGCCAGGCCTTGCGCCAGATATCGCCCAGGTGCCGGCGCGCCATCCAGAAGAGATTGGCCACCATCACCACCATGGCGCCGAAAGCCTGCCAACTGATCCCCTCATGGCCCAGGGAGTACACGTCTTTTCCAGTGATGGTGTACCCGAAGCGGTTGAAGAGCCCTTCCTGGAGCATGGTCAGCAGGGTGAAAAACCACAAACTGAACGATACGTCGAGATTGACGAAGAAGGTAAAGCTGAGCACGGCGTAGTTGATAGCGGTGGAGATGGGGGGAAACTCGCGGCCCACCTGGATGTTGCCCGACAGGTCCATGGGGATGGGCGGGAAGGCCGGGGTGAAGTAGCTGACCACGTTCCACATCACGATGAAGAAGGGAATGCCAAAGCCGATCCAGAACTGCCGGCGGCGCACGAAGCCCGGCCAGGGCGAACCCTCGGGGGTGGAGATCAGCTGCTGGGGCACCTCCATCAGCGCGTAGGGCAGGCGTTCGTGCTCCACCCACTGCTTGCGCAGGGCGGCCACCAGGCACTGGCAGAGAAAGAAGATGGCCATCACCAGGCTGATCCACCAGAAGAGGGGCACCACCCAGACTTCCCAGGGGATGGGCTGGCCGGCTGGAATGCCGTTGTAGAACCATTTGAGTGCGGTCAGGTCGCGGGGCACCAGCCAGTCGGGGATGTACTGCACCACCTTCTCGTTCCAGGCGTTCTCGGGCGAAGCGAAGTATTTAGGGGCGGCGATCACCGCGATCAGGTAGGTGGAGGTCCCCCAGGTGGGAATGGAGGCACCCACCAGGGCCATGATAAAGATCAGGCCCAGTTCGGTGGGGTCGAGGCCGCGCACCTTCCACAGGGAGACCAGCGCCGCATTGCCGCAGACGATGAGGGTGAACAAGAAGACCACACTCAGGGGCAGGTAGCTGATGTCCCACTGCGAGGAGTGGAGGATGTACAGACCATAGGGCGCCCCCACGTTGATCAGGCAGACCAAGAGCAGCCCGATCACCAGGGCCCGCAGCGGGAAGCGCTGTCGCTCTTCGCTCATGTCGCCTCCTGTCCAGCAAAGGCTGCCGCCGCCTGTTGCCGGTACTCGGCGCGCACCGCCGCCGGCAGGGTGCGCCAGACCAGGAAACGCTTGCGCAACACGTTGAGGAAATTGCGGTTCATCCGCTGCCAGGCCTGCACCTCACCGCTGAGCCGCACCAGCAGGACCTCGATCTTGTAGATGTTGTGCTCGCCGGTGGGCACCGCCCGCAACTGCACCTGCTGGCTGATGCCCAAATCATAGGGGGCCAACCAGGCCATCATCGACAATTCGTATACCCCGGCCTCCACCTTCACCTCCACCTCGCGGGCGATGAAGTCGCCGATGGAGCCCTCACCGTAGGCGGCGAACACCGTCTCCAGATAGGCGTAGATGCTGGGCACCTCGGCGCCGGCCACGGTGAAGGGGAAATCGAAACCCCAGTGGTCGCCCTCGGGTGGGGGGAACTTCCATTGCCGGGTCACATCGGGCACCGCCATGTTGGCCGCCAGTCGCGCCGGGTACAGGGTGGACAGGTACACCGTGCCGATGACGATCAGGGTGGCCCATACCACCGACAGAGAAGAATAGTTGAGGGTCAGGCCACCCAGGAGGCCCCCCTTCAGGATGGCCGCATAAGTCAGCTGGCCCAACAGGTATCCGGCCACCGCGCCGAACACGGCAAAAACCGTGGCCTCGGCCAAAAAGAGCAGGCTGATATGGCTGGGGGCCAGGCCCACCACGCTGTAGATGCCGATCTCGCGCGACCGCTCGTACACCGCGCCCATCATGGTGTTGAGCACGATGAGGGCGGCGATGAGCAGGGGGATGAAGAGCGCCGAGGTGCCGCTGATTTGGGTGGAGCCAATGGAGCTGTACGCCACCACCCGCTGCCCCTGGCTGACAAAGAGGGTGAGGGCCACCCGCGCCATGAAGGCTTCGACGGTGGCCACCAAGTCGCCACCGCTGAAGCGAGCTACCGCGATGGAACGCAGCCGCCCTTCCATCGCCATCACCCGCTGATAGGGCAGCAGCAGGGTGTTGGCTACCGCCAGGTGATTGAAGGTCTCGATGCCGGTGGCCGCCTTGTTGCGCGGGTCCTCGTCGCGGTCCTTCTGGATCTTGCCCGCCTCGTTGACGCTGTCCACCGGGGTCAGCCGTTCACCGTCCAGGTCCACTACTTGGTCCAGGGCCGCCCCGCCGATGATGCCGACAACCAGGTACTCGCGATCAAAGATCAGCACCCGCGCCTGCCCCACCTGCGCCAGGGTGATCCCCAGCAGTTCGGCCACCCGGTCGGGCAGGATGCAGACGAATTCGTCGCCCGGCGCGAAGAAGCGGCCGGCCAAGAGCAACTGGTCCACGCCGCTGACCTGGGGCTCCTCGGGGGAAAAGCCCACCAGGCCGTTGACGAAGCTGGTCTGGTCGGTGTCGGCATTGGCCACGTCGATGTACGCCCATTCGGTCTGCACCGGCGACAGATACCAGGCGCGCGGCACCACCAAGGCCTGCTTGCCGAAGGCGCTCTGCACGTACTCGAGGGTGGACTGCTGCATACCCTTCCAGGAGCGGTCCCGCACCAGGGCCCCCTCGTACAGGGGCTTCACATCCCGGGGCAGGCGGTAGAAGTCGAGGCCCGAACGCACCGAGGTGAAGGAGGTGACGGTGAAGGTGAGCAGGGTGAGGGTGGCAGCGGTCAGGGCCGTGCGCAGCTTGCGTTTGCGCAGGTTGGAGATGCCCAGCACCACTGCGGCCATGCCCGCGCTCAGCCGCCCCACGTCGGTCTCGTGTACCCCCGAGGCCGCCCCACGCCGGCGCTGCAGTAGGTCCTTGAAGCGACTGATGACGATGCCCACCACCAAGAGGCCCAGGGTCAGGATGACAAAGGCCAGGAGGATGATATAGGGCGAGCTACTCAGCTGGAAGGCGGGGTGGACCCAGCGCAGGAGCAGGAAGACCCCGATGAAGATTCCGGCAAAACCCAGCAACTGCTCGCGGATCTCGGCGAAGCCAAAAAAGAAGCGCTCGCAGAAAAAGGCAAAGGGCAGCAGTAAGGCAAAGTAGAAAATCACCGCCCGCACCGTGTCGCTGGCCGTGGAGCGGACTTCCGGGTAGATACGCGCCTCGATGCCCAACGAGCGGCGCACCGCCGCCAGGTACCCGGTGTAGTCGAGGGCTTCCAGCCGCTGTCCGGCTTCCTCCAGAGCGCTTTTGGCCTCCAGGTGCAGCCGCTCCAACTCCTCCAACACGATGCCGTAGCGGGCCAGTTGTTTCATGCGCGCATCGTCGATGATCCACAGATCCCGGGCCGCCAGCAGCGCCGGCTTAAAAAGAAATCCGGTCTCGATGGGGTATCCCTGGCCCTGGGCCCGGGCCACCGCGTCCATGTCGGCTTCTTCTGGGTCCAGCGGGTGGTTGAGCAGCTCCGGGTCGGCATTGCTCAACAGATAGCGCACATTGGCCAGGGCCCCGGTGCTGCCAAAGGCCCCGTCGCCGGCCAGGATCTTTACCCGGGTGCCTGGCTGGCCAAAGATCACCCCAGCCTGCACCACCCGGTCTTCCTGGGCCGACTGGTTCTCCACATAGCTGTACCCGTAGGACCTGGGCGAGGCGTCGTTGCCGCCCAGCACCGCGATGCGGTCCAGGGCCGACAAATAGCGCGGGTCCACCACCTCTAGAAAGCTCAGGGCCTGGCACTTGAAGAGCACCTGCAGCATGCGGTTCTCCCACCAGCCGTACCCTTGTAATCCCGGATAGGTCTTGTCGCCCTCCTCCCCCAGGTCGGGGGCGGAGACGATGCGGCCCTCCCCGTCCAGCTCAAAGGCCTGGATGCGGTTGCTGAGCCGGTTGCGCATGATGGGGAATTTGAAATGCCCGCGCTCGGTGCCTTCGCGCCCGGCATAGGTGGCGATCAGGGTGCGCACCCCGCCCACCGAATTGGGCCCCGGCTGCACATAGGTCACCAGCGCCCCGGAGACCGGGGACTTGGGCACGGCAAAGTTCACCTTGCGGTCGAACCAGTACACATGTCCTTCGAGACTGTGGCCCCAATCTTGCAACTCTAGTTTAGTGTCGTTGAAGAAATCGGGCGCCGAGGCGGCTTTGAGCAAGAGCCCACCCAGGGTGCGGGTCTGGGCGGTCAGGCCCTCCAGGTCCACAAACTCCAGCCGGTCGTGGGGGGTGTCCACCCGTTCGCGCAACTGGTTGGGGGTAGCGAAGGCGATGGCCTCCTTGCCCACAAAGGTCACCGCCTCGCTGTCAAAGGCCAGGCGCACCGGCATGTAGTTTTTCCAGGTGCGTTTGGCCGGGGCCACTGCGTCCAGGTAGCGGCTCGAGTCGGCGAAGATCTCCTGGTTGTAGCGGCCGAACTGGGTGGCGTAGTGGGCGATCAGGTTTTTTTGGTAGTCGTCGGTGGCCCAGGCCGGGTTGTAGAAAGTGCCGAGGCCAAAGCTGGCCACCGTGGGGCTGTGGCTGGACAGGTCCAAGCCGACAAAGAGCCGAAAGTCGAGGCGGTCTTCGGCGGGGATGCGGGCCTTGAAGTACTCGCTCTTGCGGGTGTGGCGGGAGAGGAAGTCGTTGATGCCAGCCAGGCCCTCGAAATGGCCGGCGGTGGCCAGGAAGAGCACGGTGTAGCGCGTGCCCTGTTGTTTGAGCAACCGGGCGATCTCCAGCAGGGCGGCGATGCCGGTGGCGCTTTCGGCACCGGGGGCCAGGGCCGGCACCACCGAGACGGCATCGTAATAGGCATGTAACACAATAATCTGATCTGCCCACACCTGCTGCTGCTGGCGCTGGCCCAGGGGCATGGCTTCGTCGAGGCCGGGGAGGATGCCGATGATGTTGCGGGCCTCCACCTCCTCCCAGTCCATGCGCGATTCCAGGTGTACCTGCCCCTTGCCGGCCTGGGCTCGCAGCGCGGCGGCCGCCTCGGGGTCGAGCCAGAAGCGGGGGATGTCTACGGGCACCTGGAGGAATTTCTGTTCCGCCTCGCTGCGGGTGGCCTGGCCCTGGTCGCAGAAGAGGATGGCCTGGGCCCCCAGCATGCGCGCATCGAGATAGTGGTCCTCGCTGGCGAAATCCATCAGCACCACGCTGCCTTCTAGCTGCTGGCCGTCCAGCTCGCTGAGGCGGCCCCCGCCGGCGTCGATCAGGCGACCCTCGATGCCGCCCGCCGGCAGCGAAGGGGTGCGCACGTGGTTGGGCCACAATCCATACAGGGGGAATTCCTGCCCGGTTTCGCTGAGGCGGACCTTGCCGCCCCGGTCCATTGGCACTGGCAGGAGGAAACTCTCGCTATGTACCTGGTCTAGGCCCAGGCTGCGGAACTGTTCTTCGATGTACTGGGCGGCGTGGCGGGCCCCTGGGTAACCGGTGATCCGCGAAGGCTGGGAAGTGAATTGGCGCAGGTGCTGCTCGAGCTGCTGCGGGGTGATGGCGGCCAGCGCGCTCTGCACTTGTAAATCGGGGGGCGCTTCGGCCCGCTCCTGGAGGGGATGCACTCCCACCAGGCCCTCGATCCAGCCCGAAACTACTGCCGGGTCGAAGAGACTCACCGACAGCAACATGAGGCCGGCCAGAATCAGGGCGAGGAGCGAGGAGAACTTGGTCATCAATCCACTAAAAATGAGGAGAAGGCGTCGTCTCGGGTGGCGTAATAGATACGGCAAATGCGGCTTTTAGGCAACAATTGTCAAAAAATATCCGTGCGCAGAATCCTGCGCACGGTCGCTAAAGGGAGGAGCTTTAAATCCTGTGGCCCGCGCGAGCCGCTCTCAGGGGTTCTTTTGTTTCACCATTTCGCGGGTGATTTCCAGGGCGTAGTCCACATCCGCCGCGCTGATATGGCGGTGGGTCACCAGCCGCACCCCCGAAGGAGGGCGGGGGTTACACAGGATGCCAGCCGGCTTCCAGCGCGAGATCAGCTCAGCTGAGGTCCACCCCAGGCCAGCCACGTCCACCAAGATGATGTTGGTAGGCACCGGGGCCTGGCGGGCGCTGATGCCCGGGATTTTGTTCAGCCCTTCGCAGAGCCGGCGGGCGTTGTCGTGGTCTTCGGCCAGCCGGGAAGTCATCTGCTCGATGGCGACGATGCCGGCGGCGGCGATCACCCCGGCCTGGCGCATGGCACCTCCCAGCCGCTTGCGCGCCCGGTAAGCCCGCTCGATGAAGTTCCGGCTGCCGCACACCAGCGAACCCACCGGGGCGCTGAGCCCCTTCGACACGCAGAACATCACCGAATCGACGTGCCGGCTGAATGCTCTAACATCCACCCCCAGGGCCACGGCCGCGTTGAAGATGCGCGCCCCGTCCAGGTGTACGGCCAGGCCGCGGCCCCGCGCCAAGGAGGAGACGGCTTCCATCTGCGCCGGGGTCCACACGGCGCCGGCGGCGTTGTTGTGGGTGTTCTCCAGGCAGAGCAGCGTCTGGCGGGGGAAGTGGGGATTGTCGGGGCGCAACGCCGCCTCTAGCTGGGCAGCGGTGAAGATACCGTGTTCGCCCCTGACCGAGCGCACCGTCAGGCCCGCCAGGTTGGCGTAGGCACCCGCTTCCCAGTTGTAAATATGGGCCAAATCCTCGACGACCATCTCCTCGCCGGCGTGGGTATGGGCCAGCAGGGCGCAGGTGTTGCCCATGGTGCCGCTGGGCACAAAAATCGCCGCTTCCATGCCCATGCGCGCGGCGGCCAGTTCTTCGAGGGCGTTCACCGTGGGGTCTTCTCCGTACACGTCGTCGCCCACGGGGGCGCGGCGCATGGCCTCTAACATCGTCTCGGTGGGCATGGTAAGGGTATCGCTGCGCAGATCGACTGTCCGCTCCGGCATCTTCTTCTCCTTTTCTTGACGGCTCTTGGGCACTGGCGTATGATTTTCGAGAAGCTAAACCGCGAAAGGAGTTTTGTCCATGGCCTTTTCCTCTGCCGGCCCCGTCCACCGCGCCACTGTTACTGGCCGGCGCGGCATGATCGCCTCGGGTCACCCGCTGGCCTCCCTGGCCGGCCTGCGCATGCTCATGCAAGGCGGCAACGCCATCGACGCCGCGGTAGCCACAGCCGCTGCCCTCAACGTGGTCGAGCCCTACATGTCGGGCATGGGTGGGGTGGGGTACATGCAGATCTACAGCGCCGCTACCGGGGAGCACCAGATCCTCGACTACGTGGGCCTGACGCCGCAGGCCGCTGAGCTTAAATTATATGACAACCCCGCCAAACAGGACCGCGGCCCACTCTCGCCCCTGGTGCCCGGGGCCTGCGGCGGCTGGCTGGAGGCCCTGCGGCGTTACGGTCGCCTGGACCGGGCAAGGGTCTTTGCCCCGGCCATCGAATACGCCGAGCAGGGGTTTGCCCTGACGGTGAAGAACGCTTTTTTCACCGAATCCAACGTGGCCGACCTGCTCAAACACTCCACCGGGGCGGCCGCCTATCTGCTCCAGGGCAAGGCCCCCCTGCCCGGTCAGGTGCTGCGCCAGCCAGAGTTGGCCCGCACCTTCCGCCTGGTGGCCGAAGGCGGGCCCGAGGTCTTTTATCGCGGGGAAGTCGCCCAGCGCATTGCCCGCTATATGGAGGAGACCGGCGGCCTGCTCAGTGCCGCCGACCTGGCCGCCTTTACCCCCGTCTGGCTCGACCCTATCCACATCACCTACCGGGGCTACAAGATCTTCGTCCCCCCCCTGCCCTGCCAGGCCATCCAGTACCTGCTCACCCTCAAGATCCTCGAAGGTTTTGAAATCGGCGCGCTGGGCCACAACAGCGCCGAAGCCCTGCACCTTTTTCTCGAAGCAGCCAAGCTGTCGGGGGCCGACCGCATCGCCTACGCCGCCATCCCCGACCCGCCCATCGCCGGCCTACTCGCCCCTGAATACGCCGCCGGGCGCCGCAGTCTCATCGGCGGCAAAGCCCGGCCCGGCCAGACCGAGCGCTTCATGCCGACCAGTCAGCCCGACGAACACCTGGCCGGCGACCCGCGCGCCTGGGAACAGGCGAAAGGCAAGAACGAGTGTACCACCCATTTCAGTGTCATCGACGCCGAGGGCAACGCCGTGGCTGTCACTCAGAGCCTGGGCAGTGGCTTCGGCTCGACCATGGTGGTGCCGGGCACGGGTGTGGCCCTCAACAATTTTATGCGCTGGTTCGACCTGGAGCCGGACAGCCCCAACGCCATCGGCCCGGCCAAGAAGAACGAGATGTGTATGTCCCCCACCCAGGTCTGGGACGCGCGGGGTCTGCGCCTGCTCATCGGCACCCCGGGCAGTTACGGCATCTTGCAGACCACCCCGCAGATGATCATGAACGTGCTGGACCACGGCATGAACGTGCAGGGGGCCATCGAGGCCCCCCGGGTCAAGGCCACCACCGGGCTGAACGTGGACGCCGAGACCCGCATCCCGGCTGCAGTGCTGGCCGATCTGGAAGGGCGGGGCCACCAGCTCAACCGCCTGAGCGAATGGTCCTATGTGGTGGGCGGGGGCCAGGGCATCATGGTGGATCCAGAGACCGGCTCCTTCATGGGTGGAGCTGATCCCCGGCGCGACGGGTACGCGCTGGGCTGGTAAGGGGTGCCCTTTTTAAGAATTGGGGCGACCCAACGCACCGGCGCAGTGCTCAAACTGGCCCTGCCCGCCACTGCCGAGTTGTTGCTCAATATGGTGGTGGACATGGTCAACACCTACCTGGTGGGCCACCTAGGGGCCGCCTCGCTGGCCGGGGTGGGCCTGGCCTCGCAGTGGGTGATGACCGCCATGGTGCTCTTCAGCGCCGTGGGCACCGGGGCCACCGCTCTCATCGCCCGGTTGGTGGGCGCCCGGGATTGGCCCATGGCCAACCGGGTGCTGGGGCAGGCCTTGGCCATCTCCTTTGCCATCGGCCTGGGCACGGCGGGGGCGCTGTGGCTGGGTGCCGAACCGGCCCTGCGACTGCTGGGCGCCGAGGAGGAGGCCATCGCCCAGGGGGTGCCCTACCTGCGCCTGGTCAGTTCGGTATTCATGTTCTCGGCGCTGATGTTCATTGGCAACGCCTGCTTGCGCGGGGCCGGCGACACCCGCACCCCGCTCTTGGTCATGACCGTGGTCAATCTGCTCAACCTGGGCCTCTCCTGGCCCCTGGTCAACGGCCATTGGGGCCTGCCCCGCCTGGGAGTGGAGGGGGCAGCCATCGGCGCCACGGTCGGCCGGCTGGCCGGCGGCCTGCTGGTGATGGTCCTGCTCCTCAGAGGCCGCACCGGGCTGATCTTGAGTGCGCGGGGCTGGCGTTTCGATCCGAGCTTGAGCTGGCGCATGCTGCGCATCGGCCTGCCCGCGGCACTGGAGCAGTTCGCCTTCCGCATGGGCATGCTCGCCTATGTGCGCACGGTCGCCGCTCTGGGCACCGCCTCCTATGCGGCGCACCAGGTGGCTCTCAGCGCTGAATCCATCTCCTTCATGCCCGGCTTTGGTTTTGCCGTGGCCGCCACCACTCTGGTAGGCCAGGGGCTGGGGGCCAAAGACCCCCGGCGCGCCGAGCAGGACGGTTTTGCTGCCTTCTACCTGGCCGCCGGGTTGATGTCGATCATGGGCCTGGGCTTCATCTTCTTTGCGCCTCAGTTGATGGGGGTCTTCACCGAAGATTCGCAGATCATCGAGCTGGGCACCACCCCGCTGCGCCTCATCGGCCTGGCCCAGCCTTTTCTGGCAGCGATGATGGTTTTTGGCGGGGGCCTGCGCGGGGCCGGCGAGACCACTGCTCCCCTGTTGATCAACGGCCTGGGGGTCTGGGTGGTGCGGGTGCCGGCCGCCCTCTTCTTCACCCGGGTGCTGCCCTGGGGCCTGACCGGGGCCTGGATCGCCATGGCCCTAGACCTGACCTCGCGCGGCCTGCTGCTCTTCTTCCGCTTCCGCAGCGGCCACTGGAAAAAGGTGCAGGTCTGATTTATCTCATACCCAACTGCCGCACCTCGAATCCCCGGTCGCGGTGCACCACCAGCAGTTGGTCAGCGGGCACCTCCCCGATCTGTTCCTCCCTGCCATCTGGCCAGTGGACCTCCACCTCGGCCCGCAGCGCCTGCCCCAGCCCAAAATGGGCGCGGGGATCGCTGTAGGACAGGTAGCTGCCAGCCCCGCCGATGGTGCGCTGCTGGGTGCCCGTCGGGGTGCGCACCCGCACCCTCGTCCCCACCCCGTCGCGGTTGATCTCCCCACCGCCTTCCACCTGCACCCGCAGCCAGTGCTGGGTATTCTCGCCCTCGTTGCAGAGCAGGGTGGGGTCCTGATTGAGGTTATTAACAAAGATGTCCACATCCCCGTCGTCGTCGTAGTCGCCCCAAGCGGCCCCCCGGCCTACCCGGGGCTGCTGCATGCCCGGCCCCCCCTCTACCTCTGCGAAGCGCCCGGCCCCCTCGTTGACAAAGAGCTGATTGCGCTGCGCATAGGAAACGCCGGTCTGGCCCTGTTCCACCTGCGGATACACATGCCCGTTGACCACAAAGAGATCCAGGTCCCCGTCGTTGTCCCAATCGAAGAACTTGGTCCCCCAGCCGAGAAAATCCAAGGTAGGCGCCACCAGCCCCGCCGCTGCCGTGATATCGGCAAAGTTGCCCTGGCCCTCGTTGCGATAGAGAGTATTGGGCTCGCGGTAGAAGTTGGTCACATACAGATCCACGTCTCCATCGTTGTCGCCGTCGGCTGCATCCACTCCCATGCCGGCCTGGGTGTCCCCCTCGCCGCTGTACGCCACCCCGGCCTGCACCCCCACCTCGGCAAAGTGGCCATTGCCCTCATTGCGGAAGAGCGCGTTGGGGGTCTCGTCGTTGGCCACAAAAATATCCACATCGCCATCCCCATCGTAGTCCTCGGGCATCACCCCCAGACCGTAGTACTCGCTGGCCGGGCCGGCGATGCCGGCGCTGGCGCTCACGTCGGCAAAACGCCCGTTCCCCTCGTTGCGGTAAAGCACGTCGGCGGCCCCCTCCATACCCTGGGGTCCACAGTAGACCCGCAACCCGCCCAGGTACACGCAGGGCTCGTCCAGCGTGGAATCGGCGGGCACCGCAGCCAGGTCGAAGAGCACGTAATTGGCCACGTACAGATCCAGATCCCCGTCCTGGTCGTAGTCGAAGAAAGCGGCGCTGGCGCTGTACGCGTCGCCGGCCACTCCGGCCCGAGCGCTCACATCGGCAAAGGTGCCGTCGCCCAGGTTGTGATAGAGCGTGTTGGGCCCGTAGTTGGTCACGTACAGATCCGCACGACCGTCGTTGTCCACATCCCCCACCGCCGCACCCAATCCCCAACCGCCCTGCCGCACCCCAGCCTGGTCTGTCACTTCGGCAAAGGTGCCGTCGCCCCGATTGCGGTACAGAGCATTGCCCGGACCCCTGTGGTTTTTGTACTGCTCAAAGGTGGAACCATTGACCACGTACAGATCCAGGTGGCCATCCCCGTCGTAGTCGAAGAAAGCCGCGCCGCTGCCGGTGGATTCGAGGATATAGCGCTTCTGCAGACCACCGCAGGTATTGGGCCGCAACA
>CAMAVQ010000111.1 GCA_945861755.1 Gemmatimonas phototrophica | reverse complement strand
CTGAGCCGGGTGATCATCGGGCATCTGGGGGACCGCATCGGGGTGCATCATCTGCTGCCTTTGGCCGAGCAGGGGGTGTACATCGAGGTGGACAATATCGGCTACCTCGACTACCAGCCCGAGTGGGTGCGGGCCGACAACGTGGCGGCCCTGGTGAAGGAGGGGTTTGGCGCCCGGGTGCTGCTCTCGGAGGACATCTGTTCCCTGCGCCACCTCAAGTACGCCGGCGGCAAAGGGTACGGGTATCTGCTGGAGGTGTTCGTGCCCCTGCTGCGGGAGCGCGGGGTGACCGAGGAGCAGCTTCAGCAGCTCCTGGTCGCCAATCCGGCGCGGGTCTTCTCGCGGCGCTGTGCCCAACCAAAAGGTGGGAAACCATGAAGATCACCGAGCTGAAGATCCACCAGCCCATCGGGCTGTTGCGCCTGATCACCGACCAGGGACTCGAAGGGTGGTGCCTGGGGGTGGACGCCAATTCGGCCAACCTGATCCAGGCCTCCTGTCGCCAGGCCCTGATCGGGCAGGAGTCCCACGACCGCGAGCGGCTCTGGCAGGAGTTGCTGCGCCTCGACCGCTTTGCCTACCTGCCCCACGCGGTGCGGGGGCACCTCGACGTGGCCCTCTGGGACCTGGCCGGCAAGGCGGTGGGCTTGCCGGTCTTTCGGCTGATCGGCGGCTTCCGGCAGCGGCTGCCGGTGTACAAGAGCGGCCCCAACCTGCCGGGGGTGGACGACTTTGTCCGCGACGCGGTCCAGGCCAGGGAGGAGGGTTTTTTCGGGTACAAGGATCACTGTTACCACGGGGCCGAGGGCATGGCCAAGGTGGCGAGGGCGACACGCCGGGCCGTGGGCCCGGACTTCCACCTGATGCACGACTGTGTGCAGAACTACCTCTACCTCGACGCGCTCAAGGTGGGGCGGGTGCTGGAGGAGTGCGAGTACACCTGGTTCGAGGAGCCGCTGAGGGACTTTGACCTGATGGGTCTCAAGAAGCTCAGCGCCGAGTTGGAGGTGCCGGTGGCGGCGGCCGAGTACCTGCCGGGTTCGGCCTTCTCCACCTCCCAGCTGGTGGCCCAGCAGGCCGTGGACATCGTGCGGGCCAGCATCCCCTGGCGCGGGGGCATCACCGACCTGCTCAAGATCGCCCGCCTGGCCGAGGCCTTTGGCCTCAACTGCGAGGTGACCTCGGTGGGGGTGATGCACGGCTTTGTACACGCCCAGGTGCTGGGGGCCATCCGCAATTGCCGCTTCTTCGAGGGCTGGAAGCTGGGTTCCCTGGGCGGCGAGCCTTTCATCCGCAACCCGCTGCACATCGCCCAAGGGTACGTGGAGGTGCCCACCGGGCCGGGGCTGGGGGTGGAGCTGGACTGGGCGGCGGTCGAGAAACACACCGAGCGGGTGATCTGAGGGAGGATGCGATGCTGATTGAGGAAGCCAGAATCTACATCCTGCCTGGGCCTCCCGGCCGCCGGCAGGCCACCAACCGCGGCCTGGGCACCATCGAGCCGGTGCCGCCGGGGGAATCGGGGCTCTTCACCCATGCGCTGGGATTCCGCGCCCAGCGGCCCGAGGAGATCGTCGAATACCTGGGCGAGGAGCAACCCACCTATACCGCCACCCTGCGCCTGGTCACCGAGGGGCCCCTCGACGCGTACACCTCCTTTGGCAGCGGCTTCAGCCAGGAGGAGCTGGAGTGGCAGGCCAGGCAGTTCAAGGCCCGCCTCGCCCCGCTGCTGGTGGGGGTGGACGCCTTTGACCGGGAGTTCATCTGGCAGCGCCTGTGGTACGCCCAGCGCTTCTTCTACACCGGCCGGCAAACGCTGGAGATGGTGGACAACATGCTCTGGGATCTGGCCAGCCGCCACGCCGGCCTGCCCAACTACAAACTCCTGGGCGCCTGCCGCGAGCGGGTGCCGGCGTACCGCAACATCGGCGGCTATACCATCGACGAACTGGTGGCCGACGGGCTGCGCGCCAAGGCCGAGGGGTTCAAGGGCTGCAAGGACCACTCCTATCGCGGGGTGAAGGGCAACAGCGAGCTGGCCCGCGAGCTGCGGGCAGCCCTGGGCGAGGACTTCCTGCTCCTGCACGACCCGGTGGAGTCCTACACCGTGGACGAGGCGATCCGCATCGGCCGGGTGTTGGAGCAGTGCAATTATGTCTGGATGGAGGAGCCCTTACAGGATTACGACCTCCTGGGCCTCAAGAAGCTGAGCGACAGCCTCGACCTGCCCATCCTGGCCCTGGAGTGGATCGGGGCCATCGGCGGCCAGCCCTTCAACGCGGCTCCGTACCTGGCCCTGCAGGCCATCGACATCCTGCGCCAGCGCGGCATCGGCATTACCGGCCAGGTGAAGCTGGCGCACCTGGCCGAGAGCTTCGGGGTGCAGGTACACGGCGGCAACCCGCAGGTGATCCTGGCCATTTCCAACGACCCGCTCTATGAGGCGGTACACCAGTTGCAGCCCCTGCCGCCCGACGCCAAACTGGACTGTCTGGGCAGGGTGGTGGTGGACGAAGGGTACCTGTCCATCGCCTGGAGCCCCGAACGGCCCCCTGAGCCGGACTGGGACCAGCTCGAAGGCCAGGCCCTGGCCATCATCTGAAAGGTGCTGAGATGAAAATCACCCGCAGCGAAGTGTTTGTGCTGGGCGACCCCGAGCCCCAGGGCAAGGTGGATGCCTCGCGCATCCACGGCCTGGCTTTCGTGCGTATCCACACCGACGAGGGCCTCACCGGGATCTCCGAGATCTTTACCGTGCCCCCCGGAGTGGCTCGGGCCGTGCTCGACGGCCCCGAATCCCTGTACGGCCGGCAACTGGTGGGGGAGGAGGTCACGCACCCGGAGCGGTTGTGGACCAAGCTCTACCACAGCATGTTGCACGGCAACCGCCGGGGCTGGGCCATCATCTGCCTGGGCGCGGTGGACGTGGCCCTCTGGGATCTGTATGGCAAGATGCTCAAGCAGCCGGTGTACCAGTTGCTGGGCGGGGCGGAGCGGGCCCAGCACCAGATCTGGCGCAGCGGCGACGGCCGCGAGGTGGTGCCCTACTGCACCATCATCTCCGACCAGTGGGACCGCGAGAGTGTGCTCAGGCAGCAGGTGGAGCGGGTGGTCAAGTTGCGGGAGCTGGGATACCGGGCCTTCAAGGTGGAGCCCATGTATCAGGACCCCGGCACCATCGTCGAGCTGGCACGCCTGACCCGCAAGGCGGTGGGGCCGGAGGTGACGCTCTGTGTGGACGTGGGCTATCTCTGGAACGACGTGGGCATTGCCCTGTCCACCATCGAGCGCCTGGTGGAGCACGACATCTTCTTCTTCGAGACCCCCTTCCCAGTGGACTCGATGGAGGCGTATGCGAAACTGGCGGCCCGCTCGCCCATCCCCCTGGCGGCCGGCGAGCACACCGTGAGCCGCTGGGAATTCCTCGACCTGATGGACCGGGGCGGGGTGCAGGTGGCCCAGCCCTACATGACCACCTGCGGCGGGCTCACCGAGGCCAAACGCATCGTCGAGTTGGCCCAGCCGCGCGGGGCCCTGGTGTGTCCGGGCAACTGGTCCACCCACCTGTTGGGGGCCGCTTCGGTACACCTGGCCGCGTATTCGCCCATCACCCCCATCTTCGAGATGGCCCCCTCGGAGGTGTACTGGTCGCCCCTGCGCCAGGCGCTGCAGGAACTCTTCTTCCCCATCGTCGACGGGGCGGTGGCCCTGCCCGAGCGGCCCGGCATCGGCATCGAATTGCCGGCCGAGTTGGTGGAGCATTTCGTGATCGCCCCCGAGAAAGGCTGGCGCTACCATGAAGACCAAGACTGAGTGGAAAGCCGGCATCGCCCGGCGGGTGATCACCCCGCAGACCCCGGTGTGGCTGGCCGGGTACGGCACGCGCCGCGCCCCAGAGGGTAAGCTGCACGACCTGTGGCTCAAAGTGCTGGCCCTGGAGGATGGCGAGGGGAAGAGGGTGGTGCTGGCCACCACCGATCACATGGGCATGTCCAAGACCATCTGCGAGCGCCTGTACGCCAAGATCCAAAAACGCTTCGGGCTGGAGCGGGCCGCGTTCATGCTCACCTATTCCCACAACCACTGCGGCCCCATCCTCGAAGACGACCTGGTCGACTATTACCCCCTCGACGACGAACAGCGGCAACTAGTGGCGGAGTACTCGGCCTGGTTTGAGGACCAGACGGTGGAGACGGTGGGCGAGGCCCTGGCCGATTTGCAGCCGGCGCGGCTGGAGCGCGGCGAAGGCCGCTGCACCTTTGCCGTGAACCGTCGCGAGAACCCCGAGGCCGAGGTGCCGCGGATGCTGGCCGAGGGTATGCCCTTCAAAGGGGCGGTGGACCACTACGTGCCGGTGTTGGCGATCAGAGGGGAAACAGGGCAACTGCGCGGGGTATTGTTTGGTTATGCCTGCCACCCGACCACCCTCAACTTCACCCAGTGGTGCGGCGACTATCCGGGGTTTGCCCAGCTCGATCTAGAAGCCCGGTTTCCGGGAACAGCGGCGATGTTCTTCAACACCTGCGGGGCGGACCAGAATCCATTGCCGCGCCGCCAGGTGGTCTTGTGTGAGCAGTACGGGAAGATGCTGGCGGTGGCGGTGGGGGAGGTGCTGGACCGGCCCATGCAGCCGGTGGTTGGTAGCCTCGAGACCGCCTTCGAGTTTGTCGACCTGGACTATGACGAGTTGGTGACCCCCGAAAATCTGCAGCCGGTGGCCGAGGGGCAGAGTGCGCTGCACGCCCGCTGGGCGCGGCGGATGCTGGGGCTGATCGAGGCCGGGGTGACCTTGCCCACCTCTTATCCCTATCCGGTGCAGGCCTGGAAGCTGGGCGGGGAATTGCTCTTCATCGCTTTGGGGGGTGAGGCGGTGGTGGACTACTCGCTGCGCTTCCGGCGCGAGTTCGGAGCGCGGGCCTGGGTCTGCGGCTACACCAACGATATGGCCGCGTACATGCCCTCGCGGCGGGTGTGGGAGGAGGGGGGATACGAAGGCGGCCCCCACCTCGATGAGTACGGCCGGCCGGCCTGGCGCTGGGCCGGGGATGTGGAGGACCGCATCGCTGCGGCGGTGTACCGGGTGGTAAAACAGGTAGGAGGATGAGATGCGTTACACCGAAGGCTTCGACGAGGGACCGGGTGGCTGGTACGGGTGGATCAGCAATGCGGCCGGCCCCAAACCCCTGGAAGTCCGCGACAGCTGCGCCCTGAGCCGCAGCCCCTGGTGGATCGACTACAACCACGCTCCGCCCGGCGCCGGGTACCTGAACCTGCTCTATATGCTCAACACCGGGGGCCGGCCCGGCGAACACCAGCGCGAGGTGGAGGGGGAGAACCGCTTCGTCAAAGGCAGGTATCCCACGGACTTCACCAACGCCCGTTTCAGCCTGCGCCTCAAGGGGGAGCTGGAGGCCCAGGGTGCGCAACTGGTCCTGCTCTGCCAGGCGGTACACGAGGGCATCTGCTCTGGCTGGCTGCTCACCGGCAAACCCTTCCGGGTCACCCACGAGTGGAGCGAGCAGACCGTCAACCTGGCCCCGGACCCGGCGCAGTGGACCTGCCTGGGCTCGCGCCACGACCGGGCCGATTACTACGGGGTCCTACCCTTGGAGCGGGTGCTGGGCGATGTGAACACCGATATCCTGCTGGTGCTGCATCCTCTGGACGTCGCACCCATGGGCCCGCTGGCCGGCGACCCGCATCACCTGCGGCCCGAACGCGACTATCCGGTGTGGCGCGGCCGGCTGCCAGAGGGGTATGTGCTGCTGGACGAGGTGTGCATCGACTTTGCCTGAGACAGGAGGGAGCCATGATAGCTGAGAAGTGCAAAACCTGGTGCACGGTGATCCTGCCGGCCGCGTTGAGCCTGTTGCTGCTGGGGTGTGACGGGGGGGAAAAGAAGGCCGCCCTGAATTACGAGGATCTGCCCGAAGGCACAACCGGGGAGCAGGCAGCGGCCACGGCAAAGAACTTGGAAGCCCAGGGGGAAATGGAGCAGGTACTCGCCGATATCCGCGACGCGGACGAGGTTCAACTCGACCAGATCGACTTCAGCAAGGCAGACCAGCTCTACCAGGAAGCCATCGCCGAGGACCCCAAAAACACCGAGGCCCAGTTCGGGGCGGCCCTGACGCATCTGTTGACTCTGACCAACAATCCCGAACTCCAGTCGGTGCAGGACTCGCTCAACACCTACATGGAGAACGGGGAGGAGGAACAGGTGGTGTTTGTCCGCGGGATCAGCGCGGGAAACGCTGCCCGCGTGGTCGGCAAACTGCCCCTGATGCAGGCCAAGCTGGTGGTCCACGCCCTCGAAGATCCCCTGACGGTCAGCGACATGCAGAAGGCCATCGAGGAGGAGGTCATCCCGGCCATCGACTATTCCCTGGAAAGACTCCACCTGGTCGAGGGCGATCCGAGTTTCACCTTCACCCTGACGTCCCAGATGCTGGGCGACGAACAGGAGAATCCACGGGAGATCGACCTGGGGGAGGCCTTTATGCTGGATGCCCAGCTGCGCCTGCTCAAGGGGGTCCTGCTAGTGGCCACGGCCTACAACTTCGACATCGACGAGGAGGGCAGCTACGCTTTCCTCGATGATGATACCGACGAAAACGTGCTGCGCCATTTGGAGCGGCTGGACAAGACGGGTTCTTTCCTGACGCTCAAATCGGCCGGCCGGATGCAGGAGGCCAAGGCGTCGATCCTGGCGGCTATCGACAAGATGGAGCAGGGGCTGGCCGCGGTCCGGCAGGAGGTGGACGACCAGGGGAACGATGTCATCCGCAAGGAGGATATCAGCGACCTGGACGAGGAAATCGACCTGACTGACAACGAGGATCTGCCGATGTTTTTCCGCGACATTCACACCTCCGACGACGCCCTGCGCAAGATGCGGGAGGCCCTGGAGAGCCCGGTGAGCATCGAGGCGGACTTTGACGGCGATGAGGAAACGCCCAAATCGACCATTGTCTTTGAGCTGGGCCGCTTCTTCGACGCCCCGATCCGCGATTTCCGCCAGCTGCTGCCCTACCACCAGTGGCATCGGGCGTTGCTCGCCAACCGCGATTTCACCGACGAACTGGTGCTGACCGATGACCAGGGCCAACGCCTGGGGGCCTCGCCTTCGCTGGTCTTCCCCGATCCCTCCTTTGGCGGGATCTTGAGCAATATCACCACCAGCCAGGAGTTGCTGGAGCTGTTTGGCATCAGGGCCGAGCGTCTCAACGAAAAGGATCTGCTCTACGAGATGGGTTTCCTCTCCGCCCGAGACGGGGGCATCATCGTGACCAACAGCACCGCGGTCGAAATCGAAGTCGTGTACTCCACCAACGGGTCGGAGGAACAACCCATACCGGAGCCGCCGCGCGAACCGGTGCCTGCCGGCAAGGCTTTCCAATCGCCAGTGGAACAGCGCGTCGCGGTGGCGCCGGGTGAGACCAAGGACGTGGTGCGCGCGGTGCTGGGTAAAGCCCTGGACGGGAATGGGTATTATACGCTGAGGGTGCTGGCCGGCAGCCGGGTCGTCCATGAGGGCAGCGAGTGGGGTTACTACGTGGATGGGGACGTCTACATCGCCGTGGCCAGCGAGCAGCTCAGCGTCGAGCGGGTGGATGGACAGCTGCGCTACGAAACGCCCGGTGATCCCTATGTGCGCCAGACCTATACGATTGAGCCGGCGATCCGTTAGCGGGGAGATCCGGGGGTATAGACCACGGACAGGTGGTGCTGCTGGCCCCCCTTGTTGCGCCCCTCGAAGGTCCGGCGGGCCGGGGATACCCGCAGCGGGATGAGCTGGACTAGGCGGTAGCGCAGGCCCCAACTCGCAGGGCAGAAGGTGGCCGCCAGGCTGAGGTCGATGGCTTCGGCCCGGAGGTCGGCCCGTGCCTGATGAGTCTCTGGGAAAAACAGGCTGCCAAAGTCGAATTTGCTGCGCTCCCTGGAGGTCGCCGCATACGCTCCGGTCAGACGGAAGAAACGCGCCTCGCTCTCCAGCTGCCCATGGCGGAAGGGCTGGAGCAGGCGCAGCGCCAGACCGGCTAGCTCGAAGTCGGCATCGCCCCAGAAGGACCAGTCTTTGCCTCCCAGCAGGGATTCCAGGCTGGAGATGAAGGGCCAGCTTTCGAGCTGGCCCCGCTGCACCTGCCCGGTGCCGCGATTGAAGAGCACCCCCCAATCTAGACGTCTGCCGCTGCCTGCCCTGTACCGCAGCCACAGGGTGCCGGCCCGGTCGCGGTATGCCAGTTGGCTGCTCAGGAAGGGACTATATTTTAGATGGCCCTGCGCCTTGCCGGCCAGATGCCGGTAGCGCAGATCGCCCAGCAGCAGCAGGCCTTCGCTGATCCTGCCCTCCCACGACCCCTGTACCGCGTACCAGTCTCCTTGCAGGTCGAGGAGGTACCCCTCTTCCTGCTCCGACGGGGTCCAGGTGCCCCCTTGGCCCGCAAAGACCAGCCTTAGGCGTCCGGCCACGGTCCCGAGGGCACCGCCCCAGTCGAGGCGCGGCGCCTGCTGGTGCAGCTCAACTTCTTCGTCTCCGTACCCAATCTCATAGCGCTGCTGGGCAAAGGTGCGTCCGCCATAGACTGCGGCGGTCCACTGCTCGTGGACCCGGTAGTAGGCACCCACCCGTCCCTGCAGCCTCGTTGACCAGGGCTCGGCACGCCCCGAGATGCCCAGGTCCAGCCGCTTGCCCAGAGAGGTGCTGTAGGTCAGGTCGAGGTGGTGCTGCCGCTGGGGTCGAGCCGCGACCTGGCTATTGGTGAAGCTCAGGCGGAAACCGGTCCCGGTGCGCCGGACCCCGAGCTGCAGGGCACCATGGGCCAGGGGCATGAGCTGGTTGCCCGCCAGGGTCCAGGTGGCGCTCTGGCGGGCCGAGGAGCGGACCAGCAGCTGGTGGCTCAGGTCGAGGGTTGTCTGAGGTGTCTGCGCTTGGACTGATCGCGCCGGATTGGCCAGCTGCAGTTGGGTCGAGTCGCCGATGACCCAGAGGGAGCGCAGGTTTTCCAAAGGGGTGGCGTTGGTCTGTGCGCCGAGCGCTAGACTCAGGAGCAGGACCGCGAGCCAACCAAAAGCGGTCAATGACATTTTCCCCTCGGTGTAGTCCCGCATGGTGGCCCAGGCCCCTGGGTGCCTATATTCCACCCCTGGTCGAAAAGTACAGGGTCAGCTATAGGTTGCCAGCAGCATCCCAACCTTTTAAAGGAAAGACGAATGGCAAAAAAAGGAAAACTGCGCAGCGCCGGCTGGTTCGACCGCGAGGATCTGGCCGGTTTTGTGGCGCGGGGCTGGCTCAAGAACCAGGGCCACCCAGAACAGATGTTTGCGGGTAAGCCGGTGATCGGCATCTGCAATACCTGGTCGGACCTCAATCCCTGCAACGCCAGCCTGCGCATCCTGGCCGAGCAGGTGAAGCGCGGGGTGTACGAGGCGGGCGGCTTTCCCCTCGAATTCCCGGTGACCTCGTTGGGCGAGACTCTGATGAAGCCCACCACCATGCTCTACCGCAACCTGGCCAGCATGGATGTGGAGGAGACCCTGAGGGCCAATCCCCTCGACGGGGTGGTGCTTTTGACCGGCTGCGACAAGACCACGCCGGCCTGTCTGATGGGGGCTGCCAGTGTGGACCTGCCCACCCTCGCCCTGACCAGCGGGCCCATGCTCAACGGCAAGTTCCGGGGCCGCGACATCGGCTCGGGCACCGACGTGTACCGCTTCACCGCCGAGCTGCGGGCCGGCACCATGAGCCAGACCGAATACCTGGAGGCCGAGTCCTCGATCTCGCGCAGCGAAGGGCACTGCATGACCATGGGCACGGCCTCGACCATGGCCTGTATGGTGGAATCTCTAGGCCTAACCCTGCCCAGCGGCGCGGCCATCCCGGCAGCGGATTCGCGGCGTCGCCGGCTGGGGCATCTGGCCGGCAACCGCATCGTCGAGATGGTGGGCGAGGATCTGCGGCTCTCCAAAATCCTCACCCGCACGGCTTTTGAAAACGCCATCAAGGTCAACGCGGCCATCGGCGGCTCCACCAATTTCGTCATCCATTTACTGGCCATCGCCGGCCGCATCGGTGTGCCTCTGAGCCTCGATGACTTCGACCGGCTGGGCAGCCAGTTGCCCCTGCTGGTCAACCTGATGCCCTCGGGCCAATATCTGATGGAGGACTTCTTCTACGCTGGGGGGCTGCCGGCGCTGATCCAGGAGCTGAGAGATCACCTGGATTTGGGGGCGTTGACGGTGACTGGCCGTTCAGTGGGGGAGAACAACGCCGGGGCCCAGTGTTACAACCGCGAGGTGATCGCCAGCGCGGACCAGCCATTCAAGGAGGCGGCCGGGATTGCGGTGTTACGCGGCAATCTCTGCCCGGACGGGGCGATCATCAAACCCTCGGCCGCTTCGCCCCAATTGATGAAGCACCGGGGCCGGGCCGTGGTCTTTGAGCATATCGAGGACTACCACGCCCGCATCGATGACCCAGAACTGGACGTGGACGAGTCCTGCGTGCTGGTGCTCAAGGGCATTGGGCCTCGGGGGTTCCCCGGCATGCCCGAGGCGGGGAAGTTCAACCTGCCCAAAAAGCTGCTCGAAAAAGGGGTGCGCGACATGGTGTGTATCTCGGACGGGCGCATGAGCGGCACGGCGTACGGCACCATCGTCTTACACGTGGCGCCCGAGTCGGCAGTGGGCGGCCCTTTGGCCCTGGTGCAGAACGGGGATTTTATCGAACTGGACGTGGCAGCCCGACGCCTGCATCTGGAGGTGTCGGATGTAGAGTTGGAGCGGAGGCGCGGGGCTTGGACCCCGCCGACACCGCGAGTCGGGCGCGGCTACGCACGCCTGTACATCGACCATGTGCTGCAGGCGGACCGGGGCGCGGATCTGGATTTTCTCGTGGGCGGCTCCGGGTCTGATGTTTACCGCGAATACCGCTGAGGAAGAGGACATGACCACTGCCGCCCAGTTCCATCACACCCACCCCATCTGCGACCTCTTGGGTCTCAACCTCACCCACCCGCGTTTCCTGCTCGACCACATCGACCTGGGCCAGCGCCAGGACACCTCCTGCCGGGGGGATTTCGTCAAACTCAAGGAGTGGGGACTCTCGGTGGTGATGTGCAAGGGCGGGCCGGCCCAGTACGACGGCAACTTTGCGTACCTCTGGAAGACCCAGCCCGAGCGGCGGGAGGGGCGCGAGAACCCCGAGGAGATGTTCCTGTCCGGGGCGATCAAGCACACTACCCAGCTGGCACTGGCGGTGCTCGACCGCTTCCTGGGGGACGTGGAGGCGCACCCGGACAAGGTGCTCTTGGTGCGGCGGGCCGGGGACCTGGACCGGGCGCGGGCTGAGGGAAAACTGGCCCTGCTGATGGGGGCCAACCGCAGCGATTGGTTCGGGGACAGCCCCGGGGTGCTGCGCATGTTTGCCCGGTTGGGACTGCGCATGATCACCCTGGGACAGAGCGGCCGAGAACTGGGGTACGACGGCTACGACGAGCTGCGCTCGGGCGGGCGCATGACTGCCCTGGGGGTAAGGATGATCGCGGAGATGAACCGGGCCGGCATGCTCATCGACCTGGCCCACACCAACGAGGTCTGCGCCCTCGATATCATCGAGACCTCGGCCAGCCCGGTGATCGACTCCCACTCCAACCCGCGCGCCCTGGATGACTCACCCCGCAACACCTCGGACACGGTGATGAAGGCCCTGGCCGCCCGGGGCGGAATGTTGGGCATCGCCCCGCCCATCAGCCGCCCGCCGGGGGAGCAGCCCTACGAGGGGGTGCCGGCGGACCAGTTGGAGCAAACGATCACTTATATCCGCTATGCCGTGGAGGTGATGGGCATCGAGGGGGTGGGCGTCGGCACCCATTTCAACAGCGCGGTGCTGCCCTATCTCACCGAGGGGCTGCTCAAAGCTGGGTTCAGCGAAGCGGATACGGCGCGGATCATGGGCGGCAACTACCTGCGCCTGCTGCGCCAGGTATTGCCGGACTAGTCCTGCCTTGAGTCGTCCGCTCACCGATGCTGAGAAACTGCGGTGCCTGCCCTGGGAAACCGCCCGCTTCACCCTGACCCGGGTGTACAACACCCTGCTGCTGGGCGTACCCTTTCCGCTCTTCCTCTCCGCTCTGGGATTGGCCAAGACGCGCATCGGCCTGCTGAGCGCGTTGATCAATCTGGTGGCGCCCCTGTCCCTCTTGGTGGCCCCGGCAGTGGCCCGTTTCGGCTTCAAGCGCACTTTTCTGGTTTTCTACGGTACCCGCAAGATCTTCGCGCTGCTTTTCTTGCTGACGCCCTGGATCAAGGGGCAGTACGGCCTGGACGCGGCGTTTTGGTTCGTGGCCGGCAATATGCTGGCCTACGCCATCTGCCGGGCCATCGCCGAGACCGGGGTGGGGCCCTGGTACCAGGAGTTGGTCCCCAATGCGGTGCGCGGCCAGTTCGAGGCCATCACCAACATGGTGAGCATAGTCTGCCTGCTGGGGGTCACCACCTGGGCGGGGTACATGCTGGGCCAGAATGCCGGCCTGGACCAGTACCTAATGGTGATGGGCGTGGGCTTGGCCTTTGCCATTCCCTCGGTGCTCTGTGCCCTGCCCTTGCCCGGCGGGGCGCCACTCGCCCAGACCCCGGGGGGACGCCTGCACTTCCAGCACCTGGCAGAGTCCCTGCGCGACGGCAACTTCCTGCGTTATCTGGCCGGCACCGGGCTGGCGGCCCTGGCCACCACCGCCTGGAGCACCTTTGTGCCGCTCTACCTCAAGGAGGAGGGCGGCATCGACGCTGGCACAGTAGTGCTGCTGGGCAATGCCACCTTGGTGGGTACCCTGGTGTCCAACTACCTGTGGGGCTGGGCCGCCGACCGCTACGGCAGCAAGCCGGTGTTGCTCCTGGGGCTGGCTGGCACGGCCCTGCTGCCGGTGGGCTGGATGCTGATGCCGCAGGGCAGCGAGACCTGGGCGCTGGGCCTGGCCTGTTATTCGGGGGTGAGCGCCGGCTGGGGGATCGGGGCCAACCGCATCCTCTTTGCCGGGGTGATGCCTCCGGAAAAACGGGTGGACTACTGGGCGGTGTTCTACGCCTGGACCGGGATCACCAGCGGGGCCAGTCCCCTAGTGGCCGGCTGGGGCATGGATCTTTTGCAGCGGCGGGGACTGCCCACCTATTCCTGCTTTTTCGGCGTTAGCCTGGCGCTGGTGGGGATGAGCCTGATCGCATTTTCCGGCTTGCGCGACCCAGGGGCCCGCTCCCTGCGGGGATGGCTGGGGGAGCGCTTCCGGCGCACCCAAAATTGAAGAGGGAACCGAGATGGCCGTATGGCAGTGTGTGTTGGAGTTGGACGAGCAACGCCGTATCGTGTCCGGCAGCGCTGAGGCGCTCTGCGCGGCCATCGGGCGGGGGGCCGACCTGCGCATCGGCACCTGTTTCCGGCACCACGAACACATCGATACCGCCTCGGACAATCCCGAACTGGTCGAGGAGGTGGCCGAGTTCCGCGTCACCTATCTGATGGACGGCCCTTGGGCTGCCGGCATCATGACCCTGCGCCAGCCCGTGGGCTTGCCCGACAGCTTTGGCCCCCGGCCTTCGATGTCCTTCTTCCTCTACAACCAGGACGGTACCCAGGCCATTGCCCGGCCCTATTTAGATGGGATGCCGGTGGCCGGCCCTCGGGGTCCCTCGCCGGTGGCCGACCACCCGGATATGCCCAAGTACCACCAGTTGGATAGTTGGGATGGGCTGACCAATGCCCCCAGTCACAACTTTATCTACGATTTCGGGCGCTTCCGGTTTTTGGTGCGCGACGAGTGGCAGCAGGTCTGCGCCACGGCGGCGGACGGGCAGGTGGTTTCGGGATCGGTGGAGGCCCTGGCAACTGCTTTTACTGAGGGCTGCGAGGTCAAGGTGGGGATCAGCGGCCTTTGCAGTGACCTGGGACCGGGACCGGGGCACGAGGTGTTGGTACAGACTCATTCGGGGTATTACTACACCGAGCAACAGCTCTTCATCGCCGGCACCCACCCGTTGGTGCGGGTGGCTCCGGCCATCCCCCTGCGCTACGGCAGCGGCAACTGGGACTGCGGCTGGCTACTGGTGCGCACCGACGGGCAGGTGAAGGGGATGATCTGCGATCCGTACATCCTGGAGTTCCGCCGGCCCGAGTGGCGCTGCCCGCTGCGGTGGTTTGTCAGGTGAGGGCCTTGGCAGGGCGGGCACCCCGTTATTATCTTGACCACCCCCATGACCGTGGAGTGCAACCAAGCTCCGAAAGGGAACAGCCTATGAAGCCGTTTGCAGGCCAGGCCCACCGACATTCCCGCCAGCCCTCCTGCGGGCGGTTGTCGGCGGGAGTGTCGCCAAAGTAGGGGCGGCGCGTGCACTGGTGCCGGCGGCATTCCCTTTGGCTCGTCTGTGGCCTGGCTCTGGCCTTGCGCCTGGCCTATCTGGGGGAGATCAGCCAGAGCCCGCTCTTCCGCCAC
>CAMAVQ010000110.1 GCA_945861755.1 Gemmatimonas phototrophica | reverse complement strand
TCGTCCTCGAGAAGGTCGGCTTCCAACTCCTCCGACTTATTCTCGTAATGCCGCTTGATCAGCCACGAAACCAAGCCGGCCACCAGTCCCAGGGCCAGGACCCCGATGCCCAGCACCCAGGGGGATTGGTACCAGGGCGTCTGGGCCGTAGCCTCACCCTCGGCGACGTGGACCTCCGCAGCAACGTGGTGTTCCTCCGCAGCTCCGTGTTCGCCGGCTGGCTCGCTTTGGTGTTCTTCGACGGCCACCTCGGGTTCGGCACTGTGGACGCCTTCGGTCACTTCTCCGTGCGACTCAAGGGCGACTCCCGCCTCGGCTGCCGGCTCCCCTTCGGGTCGCACATGCAGCGAATCGCGATCGACACTGATCACCAAGGTCTTGCCCGCCACCTTCAGCTTGACCTGGGTGTCTGGCGCGTAGCGAATGGTGAACTCCCGCATCCCCTCCTCGCCGCCGGCGGTGTCGCCGCCCAGCACCGAACTCAGGTGGTGGCGATCCTGGCTCTGCTGCTCCTCCAACTGCACCAGCCGCTCGTCCATGCTGACCAGATAGGATTTCATCGAGGAGATTTCGTCCCACACCCGCTGGGCAAAGACCGGGTAGGCCCTGAGGGTCTTGCTCGAGGTGTGGTAGTCTGCCACGCTCTGCTCCAACTCCTTCAGGCGCTGCTGCACCTCCCCTTCTGCCGCGACGGCCTTGCCATGCCCCGCACCGGCACGCGGAGCCTCGGCCAGCGGCTTGGCCTCCGCCTCGTGCCCGTGGACCGCGGTCACGGTCTCCGCCGCCGCATGGCCGACCGAGGGCTCGTACTCGACGGCATCGCCCACCTGGGGTACTGTGTACGACTTTTCGAGGACCGCCCTGGACTGGTGCTCGCCCACTTCAAAGATCCGCGCCAAACCCACCGGCTCCTGGGGTCTGCCCAATACTTGTCCGGTTAAGGGGTGGACGATGGGGCTGCCCAGCCGCAGGAGGTTTACCTCGGCATCCAGGACCAACCCCTCGCGCCGGCCGGCGTTGAACACCACCTCCGACTTCTCCACCTGGATCACCTGGGCAGTCCCCACCTCGGCAAAACCGGGCCGGGCCAGGCACCAGAGCGCCCATCCCATCATGACCATCGCGTTTCTGCTCGCCATATCCGCCTTATCCCAACTACAGTTGCTGAACTCCGTAATCCTGCAAAGCCACGGTGAGCATCGGCTGCTGCTGGCGCGGCCAGGGCTCCTGGCCCACCAAGCCTACCCCCCGGGCATAGTAGGAGGAATAGAACATCTCCGCCTTTCGTTCCGGAGAACGGAGATGGGTGACAACCTCCAGGCAGTCCGCATAGGCCCTGCCCTCCACCACCACCGTGGTGTCCGCCGCCCCCACCCGCTTCTCGATCTGCAACCCTTGACTCTGGTACACATAGGGCACGGTGCTGGGGGCCAGCGGAATCACATTTACCCCGCCCTTGGCGCCGATCTCGAAGACCTTACCTTCCTGCAGATAGACCAGACTGCCGTCAGAAAAGAAGAACAGGTCCTTGCCGGCGCGCTGCTCGCGCCGCTCGATGCGCCGCTCAATCTTGACCTGGGCGCCGCTTTGCGGGTCGGCGTGTTCGTAGACCCAGTAGCGCCCCACTTCCAAGGGATAGTAGGGCAGCCCGAGTTCTTGGGCCTTTCCCGCCGCCTGGTGCTGAATCGGCGCTGGCGACGGCGTCTCCTCGCGGTGCGCCAGGGCCTCCTGGTGCTGGATCGGTGCCGGCGTGTTTTCCCGGGGGCTCAACAGGCCCACCGCCGACCAGGCCACACACCCCAGCCCGAGCAGGCCGAGCAGGTGGCGCCACCAAGAGGATTTCCGCCTCTGCACCCCTTTTCGCTTGGCCGCCATCTATCCCTCCCGCGTATCTAATATCGGTTAAACTCTTGAGACCTTTATATTTGCGATTGCTCTGGTAGCAGGCACCAGCGCCGGTCCACAAGATGTGGTAGAAGGCCTATGCTTTTGGCCTTACAACACCGCACCCTTCGCCACAACTCCTCCGGGGTGCCCTATTTGAATCCAGTCCCCTTTGTCTGTATTTTCTCCCTGCACGCCACCCTTTCGCAGGAGCCCGACCATGACCCAGAAAACCACCCGCATCGGCCTGATCGGCTACGGCCAGATCGGCGCCGTGGTCCACCAGATGATCGAAGCCGACCCCCACAGCGGCATGGAGGTCGTCTTTATCCACGATACCCTTCCCGCCCGCCTCGACAGCCTGCCCCAGCACCTGGCCCTAAGAGACCTGGGGGATTTTGCCAGCCGCAAGCCGGACCTGGTAGTGGAGATGGCCCACCCCGATGTCACCCGCCAATGGGGCGCGGCTATCCTAGAACAAACCAACTACATGTTTATCTCGGTCACTGCCCTGGCCGACCAGGGCATGGAGGAGAAGCTGCTGGAGATCACCCACCGTTGCGGCACCCGCGTCTACATCCCCCACGGCGGGGTGGTGGGCATGGACGCCCTGCGCGAGAACCGGGAGGTGTGGGAAGAAGTCCATGTGGTGATGAAGAAAAACCCCAAGAACGTGGACTGCGCCCGCGCCGGCGTCGATCCCGACAGCATCACCAAAGAGACCGTGCTCTACGACGGGCCGACGAGGGGCATCTGCCCCATCTTTCCGCGCAACGTCAACACCCACGCCTCCATCGCCTATGCCGGCATCGGCTTCGACCGCACCCACTCCATCATGATCGTCAATCCGGCCTGGGACCAGGCCACGGTGTCCATCCACGCCAAGGGCCCGGGCGTCGACCTGAGGGTAGAACGGGTCGAAAGCATCACCGGGGTCACCGGCGCCAGCACCCCGGCCTCGATCTTCAACAGCGTGCAGATGATCGGGTCCACCGGTCCCGGCATCCACCTGAGATGAACGAGGGGCAGACGATCCCATGAAGCCTTTTGCCAGCATTCCCACCCGCATCCCGCGCTCCGGCATCCGCGAGGTCATGGACCTGGCCTGGCAGGTCGAGAAAACCGAACCGGTCATCCATCTGGAGGTCGGCCAACCCGATTTCCCCACCCCGGCCCATATCGTCGAGGCCGCCTGCCGCCACCTGCGCGAGGGCCACACCAAGTACGTGCCCAATGCCGGGGTGGACCCCCTGCGCCGGGCTGCGGCCCGCTACTTCGAGCGCCACAGCGGGGTGGCGACCGGCCCCGAAAACATCCTGGTCACCCCCGGCGCAGTGATGAGCGTCTCGACCGCCTTCATGGCCACCCTCGAACCAGGCGACGAGGTACTCTTGCCCGATCCGGGCTGGCCCAATTACCACATGGCCATCGAGGTGTTGCACGGCAAGGCGGTCTGCTATACCCTGCGGCCCGAAAATCAGTTCCTCCCCGACCTGGACGAGTTGGAAAAACTGGTCAGCCCGCGCACCCGGCTCTTGCTGCTGTGCAACCCCTCCAATCCCACCGGCCAGGTCTACGACGCCGCCCTGATGCAGCGGCTGATGGCCTTTGCCGACCGCCACGACTTGTACGTGCTCTCCGACGAGATCTACGGGGACATCGTCTTCGACCAGCCCCACACCAGCGCCCTCCCTTTTGACCGGGAGGGCCGCAGCCTGATCATCAGCGGCATGTCCAAAACCTATGCCATGACCGGGTTCCGGGTGGGCTTCACCCGCGCCCGCCCCGAATACATCGAACTGGCGGCCAAACTGCAAGAGCCCTTTGTCTCCTGCGGCAGCGGCTTTTCTCAACTGGCCGCCGCCGAAGCCTTGGATGGTCCCCAGGACTGCGTCGAGCAGATGCGGCAGGCGTACCAGCGGCGGCGCGACCTCGCCCTGGAGGTGTTGCGCCAGTACGACCTCTATCAATATAGTCCGGGCGGCGCTTTCTACCTGCTCATCGACATCTCCTCCACCGGTTTGAGTTCCCGCGACTTCATGGTCCGGCTGCTCAACGAGAAGAAGGTGGCGGTGGCCCCGGGCAGCACCTTCGGCGAAATCTCCAAGGGCCACGTGCGTATCTCCATCGCCTCGGCCGAGGAGAATATCCGCGAGGGGGTGAAGCGTATCTGCGAACTGGTGAAGGAGCAGCAACGGAACTAGTGCAGGGCGGCATTCGTCTATATTAGTGCAGGCCGGCAGGCACCATCGCCGGCCTTTTCACATCCGCCCCATACCCCAAGGAATCACCGTGGCCATGCGCCGGCGCCACCTTCTTTCAGGCCTCTTCGCCGCCCTCCTGGCGCTGCTCCCCGCCCCCACCCTGGCCCAACAGGTCAAAACGTGGGCAGCACCGGTGGACGGGGCCTGGTCCGATCCGGCGCGCTGGTCCCCTGCCGGAGTGCCCACTGCCAGCGACTTCGTCGAGATCACCACCACCGGTACCTATACCGTCACCCTGCAGGGGGCCGGCAACGCCGCCTTTGTCACGCTAGGCGGGACCGGAGGAACCCCCACCCTGTGGGTGCAAGGCGGTAGCGCCAAGGGCAACGCCTCCTTGCGGGTCACCGGCGGCATCGACAATGCGGGGGTCATACGCCTGGAAAGCAGCGAGGGCGCTTACACTGCCAACCTGACCCTGACCAGCGGGGCGCTGGTCAACCGCGGCACCGTGGTGGTGAACGCCGGCACCGGCGGCCAGCGCCTGATGTCCGGCGACCTGCACAACCTGGGCCGCTTCAGCGTCGATGCCCCGCTCCAGTTCAGCAAGGCCGGCGGCCTCTACCACAATGCGGGCGAGTTCCTGGTGGAAGCAGGCCGGACCCTGAGCATCTCCGGAGCCAACCAGGTCTTCGATCAGCGGGGCGGAGATCTGAAAATTCTGGGAGAACTGAGCCTGACTTCGATGACCCTCAACTTCAAGGGCGGCACCATCCCAGAAAAGCCGCCGCTCCTGCTCAACACGGCCCTCAACCTCGGCCCGGCAGCGGACGGGGCGGCGGCTTTTCGGCTGCGCGGCCGCTGTGCCCTCACCGGCGATGTGGCCCCCGGCCAGACCCTCTGGGTGAACGGCACCACCGGGATCAGCGCCACGCTGAGCGTCGCCAGCAGTTTCACCAATGGCGGGACGATCCGGCTGGAGAGCAGCGAGGCCAGCATCGCCTCCAACCTGGCAATCGCCAGCGGCGCCCTGATGAACCAGGGGCTGATCGCCCTCAATCGCGGGTCGGGAGGGACGCGCAACCTCGCCGGCGACCTGGACAACCAGGGACGCCTAGAGTTGGAGACTTCCGCCATCCTCGGCAAGAGCGGCGGGGGTATCTACACCAATACTGGTTCCATCCAGATCCCCGCCGGAGAAACCCTCACCGTCAACGACGGGACCCTCACCAGCCATGCCCAGGGCACCGTCCGGGGCGGCGGCACCCTGGCGCTGAACCGCCTCGCCTTCTTCGGCAGCGGCACCATCGACGCCGGGGTGATCGCCAGCCAGTGCGACTTCTACCCAGGCAACCCCACAGGCACCCTGCGCATCGAGGGCAACTGTCGCCTGAACGCGCTCTCCAGCCTCAATATCGAGATCGGCGGACTTGCCCCGGGCACCAGCTACGACCGCCTCGAAGTAGGCGGACAGGCCACCCTGGCCGGCGCACTCAAGGTGACCATGATCCGCGATTATCGCCCCATCCCCTGCGACCAGTTCGCCGTGCTCACGTATGGTTCGAGCACCGGGCGTTTCGCCTCTACCGGGGGCTTGGATCTGGGGGATGGGCTGCTGCTCCTGCCGGCTGACCTGGGCGGGCTGACCCTGCTGGCCCGGCTTTCTCGGCAAAGGATCAGCGTCAACCCCACGGCACTAAACCTTGCCGAAGGTGATGCACCGCAGACCTATCGCATCTGCCTGGCCCAGCGCCCCACCGCCACGGTGCAAATCTCGACCAAGGCGGATCCGCAACTGGCCCCCATCAGCCAGGACGTCTTCTTTTCGGACGCCAGTTGGCAGGAGGTGCGGCAAGTGTCGGTATGGGTGACCGACGACTCGCTGGCCGAGGGGGCGCATACCAGAGTGGTGACCCACACCGCCTTCAGCAACGACTTCAACTTTCAGGAGTACCCGGTGGCCAGCGTGGCGGTGCAGATCGCCGACAACGACCTCCTCCCCGGCGAACTGCCGGCGCTGAGCGTCGGCGATGTGGACATCGCCGAAGGCACCGGGACCGATGCCCGGCTGGTGTTCACCACCCGACTCTCCAAGGCCAGCAGCCAGCCAGTGACCGTCCATTTCAGCACCGAGAACGGCTCGGCCCACGCCGGCAGCGATTACACCTCTACCAGTGGCATCCTTTCTTTTGCTCCTGGGGAGACCGCCAAGACCGTCGAAATAGCCGTCGCCGGTGACGCGATACGCGAGCCGGGCGAAAATTTATTTTTTCGCCTGGACAACGCTCTCAACGCCACCCTAGCCGACAACCAGGCCCTAGGCGCCATCGCCGATAACGACCCCCTGCCCGTGGTGTTTATCGGCGATGCCAACGCCGCCGAGGGCGCCAGCCTGCTCACCTTTACGGTGCGTCTCGCCAATCCCAGCAGTCTGTCCCTCAGCGTCGACTACACCACTGCGGACGGGACTGCCCAGGCGGGCCACGACTACACCGCCCTCAGCGGCACCCTCACCTTCCCCCCTGGGCAGCTAGTCCAGTCGATCAGCGTGCCGCTCAGGGCAGATGCGCTGTGGGAGAAAGACGAGGACTTTCACCTGGTCCTCAGCCGCCCGATCAACAGTGCCCTCGGGGATAACCAGGCCCGGGGCGGTATTCTCAACGACGATCCCCTGCCGCTGATCTCCATCGGCGACGCTGCGGTGACTGAGGGCAATATCAGTTCCTCGTCTGCCACTCTTACCTTTGCGCTGAACCTCGCCAATGCCAGCAGCCAGCCGGTGACCGTCTTCTATGCCACGGCCAACGGCACCGCCCTGGCAGGCAAGGACTACACCGCCGCCAGCGGCACCCTCACCTTTGCGCCCGGCGAGACCAGCAAAACCCTTCCCGTGACCATCATTGGCGACCAGCTCAGGGAACTGGACGAGACCTTCTCGGTGGTGCTGGGCAACGCCGTCAATGCCGAACGCGGCGACAACCGAGCCGTGGGTACCATTCTGGACGACGAAGCCCTGCCTGTTCTCTCCGTCGTCGCCGACGTCGGCGCGGCAGAGGGCAATACCGGCAATAGTACCTTCGTGTTTTCGGTCACCCTTTCGGCACCCAGCAACCAGGTGGTCACCGTCCCCTATGCCACCTTGGACAACACCGCCCAAGCCGGCAGCGACTATGTCGCCGCCAACGGCACCCTCACTTTCACTGCGGGTCAGATCAGCAAGACGATCAACGTCCTGATCAGGGGAGACCTGGCGTACGAGGGGGATGAAATCTTTGCCTTCAACCTGCGCGACCCGGTCAACGCCACCCTCGGCGACGGCCAGGGAATCGGGGCCATCCGCAACGACGACCCCACCCCGGCCCTCTCCGTCAACGACACCACGGTCGTCGAAGGCCATAGCGGCAACCGGTCGCTGGTATTTCGGGTGCGCCTGTCCAACCCCAGCAGCCTGCCAGTAGAGGTCTCCTACACCACCGCCGACAGCACCGCCCTGGCCGGCAGCGATTACACCACCACCAGCGGCCGCCTGCTCTTTAATCCTCTCGAAACCCTGAAGTCGTTGAACGTGACCATCAAGGGAGACGCGGTGCATGAGGGAGACGAGCACCTGGCTCTCCTGCTGAGCGGGCCGGCCAACGCCACCCTGAGCAAGGCCCGGGGCAGCGGGACCCTCCTCGACGACGACGCGCTCCCCATCCTCAGCATCGCCGACACCGCCGCCGCCGAAGGCGACCAAAGTCCCGGCCAGCTGAGCTTTGTCTTGACCCTGTCCACCGCCTCCCCCGTGCCGGTTACCCTCTCCTATGCCACCGCCGACAGCACGGCGCTGGCTGCCAGCGACTACCCTCCCGCCAGTGGCACCCTCACCTTCAAATCCGGCGAGACCCGCAAAACCCTCAACATTTCGCTCAGCCCGGACCGCACCTACGAACCCGACGAAGTCCTCCTCCTCAACCTGCGCGATCCGACCAACGCCACCCTATCCCGGGCCCGCGCCACGGGCACCCTGCGCAACGACGACCCCCTCCCCACCCTCAGCGTCGCCGACACCGCCGCCGCCGAAGGCAACCTCGGCGCGCAGTCCCTGAGCTTTTCCGTACAGCTGTCCAACCCCAGCAGCCAGACCATCGCCGTCTCCTATGCCACCGCCGACAGCACGGCACTGGCTGCCAGCGACTACACCGCCACTAGCGACACCCTCACCTTTGCCCCCGGCCAGGTCCTCCAGACCTTTGGCGTGCCAGTGCGCGGCGACACGCTCTACGAGCCCGACGAGTCCTTTGCCGTCGTCCTCAGCGACCCCATCAACGCTGCCCTGGGCAGAGCCCGCGCCGCTGGCACCCTGCGCAACGATGACGCCCTCCCTGCCCTGAGTATCGCCGACACTGCCACCACCGAAGGCGACCGGGGGACCAAGTCGCTCACCTTCACCGCCACCCTGTCCGCGCCCCTGCCCCAGACGGTCACCGTATCCTATACCACTGCCGACAGCACCGCCCGGGCCGGCAGCGACTACACCACCGCCAGCGGCACCCTCACCTTCGCCCCCGGCCAGGTCCTCCAGACCTTTGGTGTGCCGGTGCGCGGTGACACCCTGTACGAGGCCGACGAATCCTTTGCCGTCGTCCTCCACAATCCGGTCAATGCCATCCTGGGCAGGGCCCGCGCCGCCGGCACCCTGCGCAACAACGATCCCCTCCCATCCCTGAGCCTTGCCGAAACCTCGGCCAGTGAGGGCAACCGCGGCGTCAAGCCGCTCACCTTCACCGCCATCCTCTCTGCAGCGCTGTCCGTGCCCGTCACGGTCTCCTTTGCCACCGCCGACGGCACCGCCCGGGCCGACAGCGACTTCGTGCCCACCAGCGGCCAACTGACCTTCGCTCCCGGAGAGACCAGCAAAACTTTCAGAATCGCGCTCGTGGGCGACAATATCTATGAGATAGACGAGAGCTTGTTCATCCTCTTGAGCGACCCGGTCAACACCCTCCTGAGCCACCGCCGGATTGCGGGGACCATCATCAATGACGATCCCCTGCCCGCCCTCAGCATCGCCGACACCGCCGCCGCCGAAGGCCACAGCGGCATCAGGACGATGGTCTTTGCGGTAACGCTCACCAGTCCCAGCAGCCAGACCATCACTGTCTCCTATGCCACCGCCGACAGCACTGCCCAGGCCGGCAGCGACTATCTGCTCGGCAAAGGCACCCTCACCTTCCCTCCCGGCCAGACCCGCAAGACCTTGAACGTGGCCCTCAAAGGAGACCGCTACCGGGAGCCTAGTGAAACCTTCGCGGTGGTGCTGAGCAAACCAGTGAACGCCACCCTGGCCCGGGCCCGGGCCGCCGGCACCCTCCTCAACGACGACGGCACCGCCAAGCCGGCCCTGGGGACGGCGGACCCCCTGGGCATCAGCACCTTTCCAAATCCCGCCAATCCAACCACCACCCTGGCGTACACCCTCTGGGAGGAGACGCCGGTGCGCTTGGCGATCTGGAATGTGTTAGGGCAGCAGTTGCGCCTGCTGGTGGACAGGCCACAACCGCCGGGGGCATACCGGATCGAATGGGATGGGAGGGACGCCCAGGGCAGAGGGGTGGGCACAGGGCTCTACTTCTACCGGCTGGAAGCCGGCCCCCGGGTCCTGAGCGGCAAACTCTTGCTGGTCAGGTAAGCGGAGGGGCGCAACGCCCCAACGTATGGGGCGTTGCAGGGGATGGGTCTTGGGGGAGGGCAGCGCTTTTTGCGCCGCACCCCATACGTTGGGGTGCGGCGGGACGCGCCTGGGGAAAGGCCGGAGTGGGTCGCTCCCCGACGCGCCCTCCCCCGTTCCTCAGACCAGGGTGCGCGGGAAGCTGGTGAGTTTCTCTAACCCCCCCTCGGTGAGCAGGTAGTTTTCCTCCAGCCTGATCCCCGCCTTCAATTCTTCGGTATACACCCCCGGTTCCATGGTGAACACATCCCCCACCTCGAAGGTCGCATCGTAATTGGGATTGAGCTCGGGGGTCTCGTGCGGACACATGCCCAGCCCGTGGCCCAGATGGTGTATCATGCCCTGGTACCCCAAACCCTTGAAGTACGCGTCGGCCTGGCGAAACAGATCCGCCGCCTTCAGTCCCGGTTTCACCATCGCCTCCAGCTTGGGGAAGAGGCGGTCGATGTGCTCCCATGCCTGCAGTTGGGCTGCACTGGGGGCACGGCCCACCGCAAAGGTGCGGCAGTTATCGGCGAAGTACCCGTGTAACACCGGGCCGGCGTCCAGGATATAAAGTTCGCCGGCCTCCATACGCCGCCGCCGGGCCGCCCCGCCCAGGGCATTGGCGCGAAAGTCGTTGCCGAAATATTCCAGATCCTCGCCGGCGGCCTTGGTCGCTTCGGAGCGCAGGTGCGCCAGGATCTCCACCTCGTCGGCCCCCGGATGGATGGACTCCTTGGCCGCCGCATACATCACCTCGGCGATACGAATGGCAGCGCGGATAGAACTCACCTCGTCGGCGTGTTTGCGCTTGCGCAGCCGATAGACCTGGCGGGTCAGATCCACCACCCCCGCCCCACCCAAGGCTGCCAGGCAGGCGATGCCGCCTCCCAGGTCCGCCCCGAGCCGCGCCCCCTTGGGCAGTACCGGCGCCAGCTTCTCGGCCACGGCTTCGAACTGCCGGCTGTGCATGGTCGCGTGGTACCCACCTTCATACTGGATGACCTGGTCGGCAGCCGCCTCGGCCGGCACCCCCGCCCCCACCAGCGCCGTGCGGCCATCCGCCCCGATGTACACCGCCGCGCCGTGGAAGCGGCCGTGCAGAAAACCGGTGAAATAGTACACGTGTTCGCGCCGCGAGATAATGGCCCCGTCCAGTTTCTCCTGAGCCAATACCTCGGCCAACCTCTGCTGCCTGGCCCGACACCCTTCTGCAGTGAGTTTCATAACTTTTCCTTTCTCAGGGTTGCAATGACTTTGGGTTAGACGTCAAGGCGGCGGGGAGTGAGCCCCGCAGGCCTTTACTGGGGGTGTGGTGGCCGGGAAAGGGCCTGAGGGTGGGGAACGGGCGTCGGTGGCAGGCCCGGGCATCGGGAAAGGCCGGAGTGGGCCGCTCCCCGCCGCCCTCAGGTGTATTTTAGAAATTCCGCTTTGGCCTTCAGTTTCTCCATCACCTCGCGCACCCGCTGCGCCTGATCCTTGGCGCAGACCAGCAGCGCGTCGGGCGTGTCCACGATCACCAGATCCTCGACCCCCACTAGCGCAATCAGCTTGCCCGGCGGGCCGTACGCCGTCACCCCTCGGGTGTCGAGGGCCAACACCTGGCCCGAAAACAGATTGCCCTGCCCATCAGCCGGCAACACATCGGTCAGCGTGCCCCAACTGCCGATGTCGCCCCACTCCAGATCCCCTTCGATGGTGGCCACCTGCGGGGCGCGCTCCAGAATGGCGTTGTCCACGGCCACCGACTGCAGTTGGGGATATTCGGCGGCGATGACCTGGGCCTCCTTGGCCGTGCCCACCGCCGCCTTGATCTTCATCAGCCCAGCGTAGAGCTGGGGCTCGAAACGGGCGTAGAGTTCGAGCACCGCAGCCGCCTTCCACACGAACTGGTTGGCGTTCCACAGATAATGCCCGCTTTCGGTGTACTGCTTGGCCCGCTCGGCATCCGGCTTCTCGGTGAAGGCCTCCACCTGGTACACCACCTCACCCTGCACCCGGTCCAACACCGCGCCCTTGCGGATGTGGCCGTAGGCCGTCTCCACCCGTACCGGCTTCACCCCGATGGTGAATAGGTACTCGGGATACAGTTGCGCCGCTTCCTCGGCCACCCGCAGCAATCGGCAGAACTCCGCCCCTTTGCCGATATAGTGGTCCGAGCCCAAACTGGCGATGGTGCAGCCCGGATGGCGGGCCTCCAGCAAGGCGCACTCCAAGCCTACGGCCGGCCCGGTGTTGCGCAGGGCCGGCTCGACGATCAGCTGATCGGCGGGCAGCTGGGGCAACTGGGCGCGCACCAGCTCCACCATCTGCGCGCCGGTGGAGACATAGATATCTTCCAGAGCTGCCACCGGCTCCAGCCGCTCCACCGACTCCTGTAACATGGTGCGGAGCCCGGCCAGGGCGTGGAACTGTTTGGGCATCAGGGCGCGGCTGTAGGGCCACAGGCGGGTGCCCACCCCGCCGGCCCGGATAACATATTTCATGGCATCTCCCTGCTTCAACTGAAGTGCGGTGCGGCGAGCAGGTAATCGCATTCCGGGAGGGGCAGCACCTCTACCTGGCGACCAGCCGGCACCAGCACCGTCTCGCCGGCCCGCAGCGCGCACTCCACTTCCTCACCCCTCACCTGGGCTGCGCCGCCGATCAGGGTGAGGGCCGCAAACGCCGGACTCGCCGGGTGGACCATGGCCGCACGGCAAGGGCCATAGCGGCGCAAGGTGAAGTGTTCGGAGGCGACCAGCAGTCCGTCAGCGCATTTCTCCCAGGAGAAGGGCGACGGTGCGGGCCGCGCGAAATCGGTCACCTCCAGACCCTGAGCGAGGTGCAGCTGGCGCGGTTTGCCGTCCAGCCCCGGGCGGTGGTAATCGTAGAGCCGGAAGGTCAAATCGCTGGACTGCTGCACCTCATAGATCATCACCCCGGCACACAGCGCATGCACGGTGCCCGGCGGCGAGAAGATCACCTGTCCGGGGTGCGCTGGAAAGAACTGCACGGCTTCCTCAACCCGGCCAGCGGCCAGGGCCGCCGCCAACTCCGCGCGACCCACGCCCGCCCTGAGACCATGTGCCACGCGCCCCTCGTCGGAGCGCAGCACGTACCAGACTTCCATCTTGCCCCAGCGGCCCAGCCCCTGCGCCCGCGCGTACTGGTCGTCGGGATGCACCTGGATGGAGAGATCGTCGGCCGGATCGAGCAGCTTGATCAGCAGCGGGAAATCCCCCCCATACCGCTCCCAGACCGGCGCCCCCACCAGCTCTGCGCCGAATTCCTCCATCACCCGGCCCAGACTCCAGCCGGCCAGCGGCCCGCCCTCCACCGCGCTCTCGATACCCGGCAATGCCGAAACCTCCAGCGCCTCGCCGATGGCTTTGCCCGCCGGGAGGTTCTTATGATAGTACTCGCCCAGACGCCGCCCGCCCCACACCATCTCGCGCAAGTAGGGACGCATCGGCAGGAGGGCCGGCAGCTTCATTCGGCGAACCAAGTGGTCCCAGGGTACTGGTGCGCTCGCGCCACCTCCTCGTCCAATTCCACCCCAATGCCGGGCCGGTCGCTCATGGCGATGTATCCATCTTTGATGATATCGGTCTTCTCTTTGATGATGGTGGTCCAGTACTCGCGGTGGAACCAGTGGAACTCGATGACCAGGAAGTTGGGGATGCTGGCGCACACATGGCAGGAAGCCATGGTGCCGATGGGCGAGGCCACGTTGTGCGGGGCAAAGGGGATATAGTAGAGTTCGGCCAAGTTGGCGATTTTGCGGCATTCGGACAGGCCACCGCATTTGGGGATGTCGGGCATGATCGCGTCCACCGCTTGTTTTTCGATCAGCTCGCGGAACCCGTGGCGCAGGTACAGGTTCTCGCCGGCGCAGATCGGGGTGGTGGTGGCCCGCTTCACCTCGCGCATGGCCTCGATGTTCTCGGGGGGGACCGGTTCCTCCAGCCACATTAGGTGGAACTGCTCGCAGTCGCGGGCCAGGCGGATGGCGCTGGGCACGTCGAGCCGGGTATGCACGTCGGCGGCCACCGCAATCTCCGGGCCGGCGGCCCGGCAGGCCATCTCCACCAGCTGAATCATGCGGTCGTGTTCCCATTCGCTGGCGGTGAAATTGAAGGGGTCTTTGTTTTTAGCCGCACCGCCATCCACATCGATCTTGAAGGCGGTGAAGCCGCGCGCCAGCACGCTGTCCACCACCTGTTGCACCGCGCCAAAATCCATGCCCGGATCGACCTGGCAGTCGGCGTAGACCCGGATCTTGTCGCGGAATTTGCCGCCCATCAGCTCGTAGATGGGCGCCTTGAGCGCCTTGCCTTTGAGATCCCACAGGGCGATCTCGATACCGGTGAGCGCGGTGATCAGCGCCCCGGCAAAGCCCCCGTCGAATACATGGCCGCGCCGCATTTCTTCAAAGATTGCGTCGATGGCAAAAGGGTCGCGGCCGATGAGTTGAGGGCGCAACTGCTGGATGATGGCGATGGCCTGCACCCCGCCGTGTACGCATTCCCCCAGGCCGGTGATGCCGGCGTCGGTTTCCACCTTCACCCACAGGTGCATGCCGTGCCCGCTGGTGGCTGCGGTTTTGATATTGGTAATTTTCATCCTCGTCTCCTCTCAGACCTGTTCTGCTTTGCCCGACACCGCCGAACGGTACGCGGCGTCCAGCAACTCCACCGCGCGCATCGCCGCCTCACCCGGGGCCCAGTTGATTTGCGTCTTCCCCAGGATCAAGTCGGCGAAATTGTTCGGCGGGCCGCTGCACTCGTATCCCCCGGCATCCGGGGCCAGCGCCACACTCTGATGCTTGCGGTCGTCGCGCCGCACTTCCAATCGGGCTCGCTCGCAGTCCAAAAGCAGCATCCCCTCGGAACCAAAGAGACGGATGTCCAGTTGAAAGCCCTGGTCCGTGGGCACCGTGCCGGCCCCGCTCACCGTGCCGATGGCCCCGTTCTCGAAACGCACCGAGAGCGCGTCGTACAGCTCCACCTGCGCTCCCGGCGCACTCATGTTGCCATACACCGTCTGCGCCCGCAA
>CAMAVQ010000109.1 GCA_945861755.1 Gemmatimonas phototrophica | reverse complement strand
CCCGCCCCGCGCCCCCCCCCACCACCACCAGGTTGGGCATCGACGAGAGCGGCGGCCCCTAACATCAGTGCTGCACACAGATAGATAACGGATTTCATCGCTGACCTCCAGCGTTTAGGGTAGGGGCAAGGTACTCACTCGCCGGTGAGCCGCTGCCATTCGATGATGGCCTTGTTGTAATCGACCAGGGCCTGCACTCGGCTGAGGCGGGCTTGGGCCAGATCGTCCTGCACGTCGAGGACCTGCCGCACGGTGGCCAGTCCCAGATTGAGGCGTTCCTCCAGTTCGTTGAGGTTCTGCTCGGAGAGGCGCTCGGTCCAGCTGGCAGCCTGCTCGCGCCGGCGGCTGGTCTCCACCAGGCGGTGCTGGTTGCGCACCTGCTGGGCCAGCTGCAAGCGCAGGCGCTCCAGTTCCACTTGGCGCTGTTCCTTTTGGATCAGCTGCTGCTGGAGGCGGATATCGGCGCCGTTCTCGCCAAAGGGGAAGTCGAGGCTGAGGCCTCCTTGCCAGGAGCGGCCGTCCCAGGCCTTGAGTCCCTTGAGGTCGTCGCTGTAGGAACCGCCGATCCCGCTCAGGCCGAGTTGGGTGCTGAGGGCGACGGAGGGCCGGGTCTGGTCGCGGGCCAGGGCGAGTTGTAATTCGGTGTTCTTGAGGTCGATTTCGGCCCGGCGATAGGAGGGGCTGAAGGCCAGGGTCCTGGCCAGTCCGATCTCGGGATTGCCTGCGAAAGCCGCTAGCTCAGGGGTGTCGGTGATCTTCAGGGGCAGCTGCCAGCGCTGCGGGTCCTGATCCAGGCCTAACAGGGTCTTGAGCTGGTCCTCGGCCTGACGCAGGGTTGACTGAGCGCTGACCAGGTCCTGCTGGCGCTGGGCCACCCCCACCTCGGCCTGGAGGATGTTGCTGGCCGGATCAGATCCCACCTCGGCCCTCACCTTGGCCGTCTCCAGCACCCGTCTGGCCCCGGCCAGGAACTGCTCGCGCAGTTGCAGGCTCTGGTTGGCCAGGAACAAATCCCAATAGGTCCGGCTCACCTCGGCGCGCAGGTCCTGGACCTGTCCTTGGACGGCCAGCTCGGAAGCCGTCAGGCTGTTGCGGGCTACCCGCAGCCCGATGCGGTTGACCCACCCCCGTCCCTGCAGCAGGGGCTGGCTGAAGTTGAAGTTCAGGCCGGAGCGGTACACCGGGTCGATGGTGTTGAAGGCGGCATTACTCGACGAGCGGTTGTTGCTCAAGTTCAGGCTGAACCGTCCGCCGGTGGCCAGGTCCTGGGATACGCCCAGTCCCAGGCCGATGGAGGTGCTGGTGGAGGTCTGGACGTTTTCGAGGCGCGAGATGGAAGGGGAGCGGTTGCCCTGGTCAGTGAGGCTGGCGGTCAGGGTGCGGCCGAAACGGGCCTCTTCCTGGGCCACCGAACCTTCCTGGAGCTTTTGGCTCAAGCGGGCGCTGCGCAGGCCCAGGTGGTGGTCGACGGCCAGGGCGACCGCCTGGGCCAGTGAAAGTTTGAGGGTGTCCTGCTGGGCCTGGGCCGGAACCCCGGCCAGCAACGCGGAGAGCATGCAGAGGCAGATATAGGGTTTAAGGCGCATAAGTCCTCACTCGTAGCGCAAGGCGTCGATGGGATTGAGGGAGGCCGCCTTTCGGGCGGGATAGAAACCGAAGAAGATGCCAACCGCTCCCGAAAAGCAGAAGGCCACGATCACCGTGGGGATGGAGATCAACGGCGTCATCCCGCTCAGGGCGCCCACCAGGTAGCGGGCGATGAAGCTGATGGCGATGCCGATCAGGCCCCCGGACAGGCTCAGGGTCACCGCCTCGACCAGGAACTGGGTGAGGATGTCGCCGCTGCGGGCGCCGATGGCCATACGAATGCCGATCTCGCGGGTGCGTTCGGTGACGGAAACCAGCATGATATTCATGATACCGATGCCGCCCACCACCAGCGAGACGCTGGCGATAGCGGCCAGCAGCATGGTCATGGTGCGGGTGGCTTCCTGGGCGGTGCTGGCCAGGTCGGTCTGGTTGCGGATGGTGAAGTTGTCGTCCTCGCCTTCCTGCAGTTTGTGGCTCTCGCGCAGCAGGGTGCGGATCTGCTCCTGCGCGGGGACGAGTTGGTCGGCGGAAACGGCACTGCAGAGGATCTGCTGGATGTTGCGCCAGCCGCTGAGGCGGTACATGGCGGTGGTGTAGGGGGTCAGGATGGCGTCGTCCTGGTCCACGCCCCCGGCGCTCTGGCCTTTGCCGGTGAGCACCCCGATGATCTTGAAGGGCACGTTGCGCAGGCGCAGTTGCTGGCCCACCGGGTCCTGGTCGGGGAAGAGGTTGGTGACCACGGTCTGGCCGATCACGCAGACCTTGGCCTGGCCGCGCACCTCGCTAGTGGTGAACATCTCGCCCGAGGCCAGGGGCCACTGGCGGATTTCGAGGTAATCCACCGACACTCCCTGCACTGCGGTGTTCCAGTTGCCGATGCCGCCCACCGCCTGGACGCCGGCCCGCACCATAGGCGATACCCCGGAGAGCAACTCGGCTTCCCGTTCTAGTTTCTCCACGTCCTCCAAGCTCAGCCTCGTGTTGCTGCCACCGCCCATGCTCACTCCTCCCTGGCTGCTGGCCCCGGGAAAGACGACCAGGAGGTTGGTGCCCAGGCTGTTGATCTGGCGCTCGATCTGGGCCTGGGCGCCTTCGCCGATGGCCACCATAGTGATCACCGAGCCCACGCCGATGATGATGCCCAGCATGGTCAGCAGGCTGCGCATCTTGTTCCGGGCGATGGCCTTGAAGGCCACGCGCAATAAATTCTGCCACTTCATCGGGGATGCTCCGCGGCGGTACTGCTCTTGGAGGGGTTGTCAGTGACAATCTCGCCGTCCCGCATCTCGATGATGCGCCCGGCGCTTTCGGCGATGTCGCGCTCGTGGGTGATCAGCACGATGGTCATGCCCTGTTGGTTCAGCTCGGCGAAGAGGTTCATGATCTCCAGGCCGGTGCGGGTGTCGAGGTTCCCGGTGGGTTCGTCGGCTAGCAGCAGGGCCGGCTGGTTGACCAGGGCGCGGGCAATGGCTACCCGCTGCTGTTGGCCGCCGGACAACTGGTTGGGATGGTGGTGCAGGCGGTCGCCCAACCCCACCCGTTCCAGTGCGATCCTGGCCAGATCCCGCGGCGACTCCTCCCGATGCTCCCGGCTGTAGAGCATGGGCAATTCGACGTTTTCCAGCGCCGAGGTGCGGGTGAGCAGGTTAAAACCTTGAAAGACGAAACCGATTTTCTGGTTGCGGATGGCAGCTAGTTGGTTGCGGTCCAGGGTATTGACCTTCACTCCGTCGAGAAGGTACTCGCCGCTGGTGGGGTAGTCCAGGCAGCCGATGATATTCATCAAGGTGGATTTACCCGAACCAGAGGCCCCCATGATGGCGGCGAAGTCCCCGCGCTCCACCTTCAGGTCCACCCCTTTGAGGGCCTGTACCTCCATCTCGCCGGTGATGTAGACCTTGGTCAGGCCGGCGGTGCTGATAACCGAATCCATCAGAAGGGACTCCCCCCCCCTCGCCGGCCTCCACCACCGCCGCCGCCGGGAGGAGCTGCCGGGGCAGTTCCGGGGAAGAGCCCAGTGGCGGCCTTGGGGGCATCGGTGGTCAGCAGGCCGCTGATCACCTCCTGGCCGGCGGCCAATTCGTCGGTCTTGATCTCCGTCATCTGCCCGTCCGTGAGGCCGGTTCTGACCCGGATTATCTTCAATTTGCCGTTTTCATCTAGGCACCAGAGCCGGCTGCTGTCGCGGGAGCGGTTGCCGCCCTCTCCGCCGCCAAAGCCACCACCACTACCTCCTCCTCCTCCCCGGTTGCCTCCTCCTTGCTCACCCCCGGCTCCACCACCCCTGGTCCGGTTGCCGCTCCGCGTGCTGTCGCCCCGGGCGCTGTCGCCCTGAGCCCATGCCCTGCCGCCCTCGCCACCCTGCCTTTCCATCTGTTTGCGGAACTCGGCCATCATCTCGGGGGTGGGCCGGAAACGCAGTGCCGCGTTGGGCACCTTGAGCACGTCCTGGGCCCGCTCGATGAGAAAGTCGACGGTGGTGGTCATGCCCGGCAGCAGCAGGCCGTCCTCATTGGTGACGGAGACGACCACGGTGTAGTTGACCACGTTCTGGATGGTGCTGGGCTGGAGACGCACCTGGCTGACCTCTCCCTGAAAAGTCTTCCCTGGATGGGCCTGTACGGTGAAGCGCACCTTCAGGCCCTCCTTGATCTGCCCGATGTCGCCTTCGTCCACATTGGCCAGGATCTGCATTTGCCGCAGGTCGTTGGCGATCAGGAAGAGGGTGGGGGCGGAGAAACTGGCGGCCACGGTCTGGCCGGCGTCGACAGGCCGGGAGATCACCGTGCCGTCGATGGGGGCATAGATGGAGGCGTAGCGCAGGTTGATGCGGGCCCGGTCTAGAGCAGCCTGGGCCGATTTGAGCCCGGTCTTGCTCTGATCCAGCGCGTACTGGGCTTGTTCGTAGTCACTGGCCGAGGCCATTTTCTTGTCGAAGAGGATTTTGATGCGGCGCTGCTCGCGGGCGGCGTGGTCGAGTTGGGATCTGGCCCGTTCATAGTTGCTGTCGGAGTCGCGCACCGAGGCGGCTAGGAAAGTGGTGTCGATCAGGGCGATGAGGTCGCCCTCGTGGACCTTTTGGTTGAAGTCGACGAAGATCTTCGAGATGGTTCCGGAAACCTGGGTTCCCACCTGCACCATGCTCACCGCGTTGAGGGTGCCGGTGCTGGAGACAATGGATTCCAGGTCACCGGTCTCCACCTTCACAAAGCGGTACTGAGCGGTGGGTGTTTTTGCGTCCGAATAGGCGTACCAACCCCCGGCACCGGCCAGCGCGAGGATCAAAACGATGAGGGCGATCTTTTTCATGCGTATCACCAGGAGATTAAGAGGTGCGATGGCTCCATACCTAAGACCCTGGGCAAGGGCGGAAAGTTTTACCCCTCAATAAATACGCCCGAAAAGCAACAGAACCCGTCCGGTTCGCGCTGCCGGCCGCAACCCAAACGGGCTTTAGAGCGGGAAGGTGATGCGGCGCCCTTCGGCGGCAGAGCGGTAGGCGCCGAGCACCATCTCCACCGAGACCCTGCCTTCCTCGGCGCTGATGGTCTGGTCGCTCAGGCCGCGCAGGTAATCGATGAAGGGCCGGGGCACGGCCCCGATGCGTTCGCCCTGGGAGGCGGGGATGGGCAGGCGGAACTCGGTCCACGCCTTATCGTCTCGGCGGATCAGGCGCAGGGGCACCGCATCCCCGTGGCGCGGGGCAGCGGTGGAAGGGGCGTCGCCGTAGTCCTGGACGATGGTGCCCTGGTCGCCGTAAATCTCGGTGGTGTTGACGCCCGAAACGGTAGTGGAGGAGTTGAGCAACACCCCGATCTCACCCCGGGAAAAGCGGTAGAGGGCCACCCCATTGTCATCTGGCGCGTTGCTGCCTAGAATATTGTCGATCTCGGCAGTCACGCTGCGCGGAGCGCCCAGCATCCAGTAGAACCAGTCGGCCGCATGGGTGGCGTCGTCAAAGAACATGCCCACATTGGCGACCGGGTCCACGTGCCAGCTGGTGGTGCCGGTGCCGAAGGTGGAGTTGAGCAACACGTTGATGGTGTGGCGCCGGCGCACCAGGAAGACCCGGCCGACAGCGCCTTCATCCAGGAGTTGCTTCATCTTGCGGTTGACCGGATCCTGGCGCATCTGGAAGGCCATACTGAACTTCACTCCGGCGCGGCGGACGGCCGCGATGATGCGGTCGCAGTCCTCCAGGGTGGTGGCCATGGGTTTCTGGCAGAGGATATGTTTGCCGGCTGCCGCAGCCCGTTCGATGAGGTCGGCGTGGTGATTGGTTTCGCTGGCGATAATGAGGGCATCGATATGGGGGTCCTTGATCACCGCGTCGGCGTCGGGGCGGAACTCGAGGCCGTAGGCCTGGGCCGCCTGCCGGCCGCGGGCTTGGTCGTCGTCCCACGAGGCCACCAGCTTGACGTCGGGGAAATCGCGCATCGCCTGGCAGTAGGTGCTGGCGTGTCCGTGGGCATGGCTGAGCACGCCGATCCTGACGCGGTCCATTTGACCCTCCTTGGGCGCCCCGCAGGTGCCCGCTAATAACGACCGATATAATATAAACCTGAACGCGGAGAGAAAGAGATGGCTGAAACTACCTATGGGCAGCGCACCGACGGGGTGGAGGAAAAGCTAAAGCTGCTGCGGGATGTCTACGCAGGGGGAAGGCTGGATCTGTCCCTGTCTCTGGCCGCCTCCATCGCCGACACCCTGCGCTGCGAAAGGCAGTGGCAGGCGGGTCCAGTGGTGGCCGGTCCCGAGCCCGGCGGCAGGGTTGCCGAATTACCGGCCCCTTGGGCGGCCTGGGCCCAGGGATGGTCCTTTTACCAGGTGCTGGAGGTGGCCGAGGAAGCGGGCATGGAGCGCTCCGAGGAGCCGGTGGCGGTGCGGCTGGCCTTTGCCGAGGACCAGGTCCAGGATTTGCAGCGCGAGCTGCGGGTGGCGCGGGTAGAACAGGGGGCGTTGCGCGAGGTGAAGAGCCAGGTGGACGGGGAGGTCTGCACCGGCGGGGTGTTGCAGTGCCGGCTGGTGTTCATGGCCCAGGTGCCGGCGGGCGGCAAGGTGCAGTACCTGGTATTCTACGGCAATGCTTGGGCCGAGTTGCCCCAGTATCCCACGGATCTCAAGGTGCAGGGCGAGGGGTACGCGCTGCAGATCGAGAACAGCCATTACCGCGCCCAGCTCTCGGCGCAGACGGGCCAGTTGGAACGCCTGATCTACCGGCGGGCCCAGGGCCTGGAGCTGTTTGCCGGCGGAGAAGGCCACGGCGAGCCGCCCCACATCGACTGGGCCCACGATTACCTGGCCGACCAGAAGTTCCAGAAGTTCCGGGTCACCAACTGGGGGGCCTGTCCCAACTGGGAGGTGAGCCGGGGTCCCTTGTGCGTGAAGGTGCGGCGCTGGGGTTTCCCCCACAGTCCGGTGCATCCGCTCTTCACCCCCAGCCGTATGCACATCGATGTGGAGTACACCTTCTACGCCGGCCAGCCTTTCTTCTTTAAGGAGGGCAGCATGGAGATGGTGAAGGACTTTGCCATCGATTATTTGCGCGACGACGAGTGGGTGTTCTCCGGGTATTCCTTTACCGATACCGTGTGGATGGACCGGGAGGGCCGGTTACACGAGGGGGAGGTGGACGCGGGGCACAGCGACGATTTGTGGGCGGTGGGGTTTTTCAACAGGCACAGCAAGGACGCCTTCATCGCCCTATGGCTGGAGCACAGTGCCACCGGCTTCGACGGGTTGCACCACACCGGGGTTCCCCAGCTCAATTACCAGGGGCACGGGCAGTTGTGGAGCCGCTGGGCGGCCCACAGCGGGCCGCAGTTCAAGGCCGGGACCGTGCTCAGGCAGCGCAACGCCTATCTGGTGTCCCCGTACGAGGGGCCGGGACCAGTGGAGGAGGCGCGGCGGCGTTTCCTGCAACCGCTGGCGGTCCGCCCCGGGCAGCTGCCCGAAGGCAGTGCCGTGGCAGGGCGCCTGGCCCGGCCCGGCGAGGGGGAACCGGGGTTGAAACCGGCCCTGTGGGCAGCCCTGCGCCTGGTGCCGGACGACATGTTCTACACTGCGGATGCGAACCTGGTGGACATGGGCTATATTTACGACCTCCGGGTGCGCGGCGGGGTGGTCGAGGTGCTGATGAGTATGCCCCACCGGGGGCGGCCCTGCTACCGCTACCTGGGTGAGCCGCTGCGCCGGAAACTCCTGCAAGTGGAAGGGGTGCGCGAGGTGCTGGTGGACTTCACCTGGGCGCCGGCCTGGTCCCTGGCGCGCCTGAGCGCGGCGGGGCGGGCGGCGATGGGTGTCGAGAGCTGAAAGGGAGACCAGAGGGGAAGATATGAGCGAAGTTTTGTTGCCTACCACCAACGGGGACGGGCTGCCGGTGGTGCCCATGAGTGCGGCCCAGAAGTATGTCTTCGACCTGAAAGGCTGGATCTGTCTGCCCGGCCTACTTAGCGCGGAGCAACTGGAGCCGATCCGCGAACACCAGATGAAATTCCTCCACGAACGCGATTCCCTCCCCCCCGAGGAACGCGACAACCACGGCGGGCCTTCACAGATCCTGCTCGACCATCCGGCCGTGGTGGGGGTGCTCAATGCGGTGCTTTCGCACCAGGCCCTGGCCGCTGAGGATTGCTACGGGTTCCGCTACGACCACACCTACACCAGCCACCGCAAGGCCGGCCACGACAACTGGGGCCCGCATGGCGGGGGTGGGTACTTCAACTTCTGCGGCAGCTCCCACCTCTACCAGATGCTGCCTGGGCGAGTGCATGCGGGCCTGACCCGGGTGGTGTGGGAACTCAACGAGGTAGGGTCCGGCGACGGGGTGACCCTGTTCCTCTCGGGCAGCCACAAGGCCGCATTCCCGCGGCCCGAGGAGTTGAGCGGCCGGGACAGTTCCCTGTGGGAGAGTTATACCTGCCCGGCTGGTTCGGTGGTGATTTTCACCGAAGCCCTCTGCCACACGGGTACCAAATGGAACAACCCGGAGCGCGACCGGCTCTGCCTCTTCACCTGCTACGACACGGTCAACTCCAAATGGGGCAAGGGGTGCCCAGCACCCGAGGTGATCGCCGCCATGCCGCCCAAGCGGCGCACCCTCTTCCGCGGGGTGTGGCACGGCATGACCGAGGTGCCCAAGATCAACAAGTACTACGACGAGGCGAATAGCGCCGTATGAAGATCACCAGGGTGAAGAGCACCCTCTATGTGCATTGGCTCAGCGGAGGTGGTGGACCCTGGGCGCGAGCAGTGCCTGCGCTTTGGCCACCATCTGGAGGACGGCTTTATTGTGCTGAGCGATGCACCGGGGCTGGGCATCGAGGTGGACGAGGTTAAATTGAAGGCATTGCAAGCCAACCCCCCGGCGCGGCAGGGAAACTTTCCCTTCCCTCGGCGCGAAGGGGCGGGGCTCTATGTGAAGGGATTGGAACCGGGAGAGGTGTCGTGGAAATGATCCCCCCTGCAGCAGTCGGTTTCTACCGGCAAAACGGCTACTACCTGCACCGGCAGCCCCTCTTCAGCGCGGCGCAGTTCCAGAAGCTGTCGGCGATCTTCGAGGAACACCTGGCCGAAAAGGGGGAGAAGCGGGCAGACCAGTTGGATGTGCCCCATTTCCGCGATCCGCGCCTTTTCGAGTTTTTGCTGGCCGACGAGGTGCTGGACCTGGTGGAACCCTTCCTTGGCCCGGACATCGCCCTGTGGAGCAGCCATTTCATCTGCAAGGAACCCCAGATCGGCCGGGCCACCCCCTGGCACGAGGACTCGGCGTACTGGAAGGGGCGGTTGGACCGCATGGACCAGATCGTCACCGTGTGGCTGGCCCTGGACAAGGTGGATCGGGAAAACGGCTGCATGAAGGTGATCGCCGGCTCTCAGATCAACGGCTTCTCCGACTATGAAGAAGTGGACACTGCCACCAACCTCTTTGGCCGGCAGATCGTCGCCGGTCAGGTGGATGAATCCCGCACCGTGTATTTTGAGTTGGAGCCGAATCAGTGCTCCCTGCACGACGGGCGTCTCATCCACGGGGCAGATGCCAACACCAGCACCCGGCGGCGCTGTGGCTACACCCTGCGTTACATGGCGCAGACTTCAAGGTTTATCCGCGAGAACAATGGTACCCACAAGATCTGGCACGCGCGCGGCGAGAATCCGCTGGGCAACCCCGTGCAGCCTGTGCCGGCGTTCTGAAGGAGAGCAACTATGCCTGTAAAGAGCCACATCAAAGTAGCGCCCGGATTAAAAGTAGCGGCCCAGATGCACGCCGAACCCAGCGAGGCCGACTTCAGCTTTGCCAACCAAATGGGTGTCGACCAGGCCGTGATCTGGGTCGATCCGGCCAAGGCCAGCGCCGAGTACTATCGGGGCCGGCGCGAGGATTTCGCCCGCCACGGCATTGGCCTCTACGGCCTGGGCAATGGCAGCGTGCACAACGTGGACGCCATCACCCTCAACCTGCCCGAGCGCAACGCCAAGGTGGAGGAATACAAGCAGCACATCCGCAACCTGGGTAAGGCCGACATCCCCTACACCACCTATGCCCACATGGCCAACAGCGTTTGGAGCACCCCTGCCGAGACCACCCGCGGCGGGGCCCCGGCCCGCGCCTTTGACCTGGCCAGGGTGATCGAGGGCAGCGGGGCGGGTATTTTCCGGGGGGAATTGACCCACGGGCGGCGGTATTCGGAAGAAGAGATCTGGGACAATTTCGCTTCCTTCGCCAAGGAGGTGGCACCGGTGGCCGAAGAGGCTGGGGTGCGCATCGGCATCCATCCCGATGATCCCCCTGGCCTCGAACTGGGCGGGGTGCCCCGCTGCATCTTCAGCAGTTTCGCCGGGTACAAACGGGCGGTGGAGATGGCCGACAGCCCCAATATGGGCCTGTGTCTGTGCATCGGCTGCTGGCTGGAGGGCGGGCCGGCCATGGGGGAGGGTGTGGTGGAGACCATCCGCCACTTTGGCGGGCAGGGCAAGATCTTCAAGGTGCATTACCGCACGGTGGACCAGCCGCTGCCGCATTTTGTCGAGACCTTTGTGGACGATGGGTACTTCGACATGTACCTGGCGATGAAGGCGCTGCGCGAGGTGGAGTTCGACGGGGTGCTGATCCCCGACCATATCCCGTTGATGGGAGGGGACGGCAAGGTGGGCACGGCCTATACCCTCGCCTACATGAAGGCCCTGGTGAAGCGGGCCAATGAGGAGGTAGCTGGCTGATGAAAATCGGCAAATACGGCGGCGGCAACATGGACCAGACTCAGGGAGACCATGTGCCTTTTCTCTTTGACAAGAATCTGGGCACCGGCTTGCGTTTGAGCGCCGCCGACCTGACCAGCACCAATGCCGAGGACCTGCCCGCCCACCAACTCACCGAGGAGGAGCGCTTCCTCTTCGATGCCCAGGGGTACCTGCTGGTCCCCGGGGTCTTGAGCGCGGGCGAGGTGGAGGAGATGAGGGAATTCTGCTACCGATTGCACCGCGACAAGGAGTCCATCCCCGAGCCGGAGCGCAGTGCCATCGGCGGGCCGCTGCAAAAGCTCATCGACCATCCTTTGGTGTTGGGTTTCATGAATGAGTTCGTGGCCTTTCCCCACCTGGCCAGTGAACACGGGTACGGCTTCCGCCTGGAGGGCAGTTTCGTCACCATCCGCTCAGAGGGGGTGGGCGGCTTTGCCCCGCACAACGGCAGCGGCATGTTTCGCCTGCCCGGCGATTCGCACGAGTACCGCTGTTTTCCGGGCAAGGCGTACAGCGGCCTGACCCGGGTGGTGTGGGAGTTGAACCCGGTCGAAAAAGGGGATGGGGGCACCCTGCTACTGCCGGGCAGCCACAAGGCGGCCTACCCGGCGCCCAAGTCCCTGATGCAACCGGATTCGCCCCTGTGGGTCGATTACGCCTGCCCAGCCGGGTCGGTGCTCTTTTTCACCGAAGCGCTGACCCATTCTGGGACGCCATGGAAGCGCCAGGACCGCGACCGGGTGGCGCTGTTCAACTGCTACAACACCGTCAACGCCCGCTGGCACAACTGGGAGCCTCATCCCGATTTGCTGGCGGCCATGCCGGCCAAGCGCCGCTCGCTTTTCCGGCCGGTGTGTTGCCAGGACAACCTGGTGGTGGAAGGTTGAGATGGGGGTGTTGGACCAGTTCCGACTCGACGGCAAGGTGGCTCTGGTCACCGGGTGCCGGCGGGGCATCGGCGAGGGCATGGCCCTGGCTTTGGCCGAAGCCGGGGCCGACATCGTCGGGGTGAGCGCCTCGCTGGCGCCGGGCAGTGAAGTGGAGCGGGAGATCAAGGCCGGTGGCCGGCGCTTCTGGCCTTACGCCTGCGACCTGGGGGATCGCCAAGCCTTGTACCGTTTTGTCGCCAAAGTGAAAGAGGAGGTGGGGCAGGTAGACATCCTCCTCAACAACGCCGGCATCATCCGCCGGGCGCCGGCGGTGGAGCACTCGGACGCGTACTGGGACGAGGTGGTGCGGATCAATCTGGATGCCCAGTATATTCTAGCCCGGGAGTTCGGCAAAGAGATGGTGGCCAGGGGGCGGGGCAAGATCGTTTTCACCGCCTCGGTGCTCACCTTTCAGGGGGGGATCACGGTGCCCGGATACGCGGCGGCCAAGGGCGCGATCGGCACGCTGACCATGGCCCTGGCCAACGAGTGGGCCGGCAAAGGGGTCAATGTCAACGCCATTGCTCCGGGGTATATCGCCACCGACAACAACCAGGCTCTGCGCGAAGATCCGGTGCGCTCCGGACAGCTGATGGCGCGTATTCCGGCCGGTCGGTGGGGCCAGCCGGACGACCTGAAAGGCGCGGTGGTTTTTCTGTGTTCGGATGCTGCTTCTTATGTACACGGGTCCATCCTGGTGGTGGACGGCGGTTGGTTAGGCAGATAAGGAGAACGAGATGGCCACACTCAACGAGGCGCAACTGACCCAATTCCGCGACGAAGGGTACGTGGTGGTGCGGAGCCTTTTCGATCCAGAAGAGGATCTGGACCCGGTGATCGGCGAGTACGTGGGGGTGCTGGACCGGCTGGCGAGCGAACTACACGCCCAGGGACACATCCCCTCCACCTACGCGGAACTGCCTTTCGGCCCGCGCCTGTCCCGGATCTGCGCCAAGAGCGGCAGCACCCACGCCCAGTACTTCGACTTTTCCCTGCCGCAGAAGGGCATCAAACTCGATACCCCCTTCTGGGCCGGGCCGGCGGTGTTCCAGACCCTGCGCAACGAGAAGCTGCTCGATGCGGTCGAGGGTTTCGTCGGGCCCGAGATCTACTCCAATCCCATCCAGCACGTGCGGCTCAAGCCCCCCGAGCATCTGGTCCCCAGGGACCCGAAGACCGGGCAGGTGCAGCTGGGCGCCACCCCCTGGCACCAGGACAGCGGGGTGCTGTTGCCCTCGGGCGACCAGAGCCAGATCCTCACCGTGTGGTTCCCGCTCTGGGACGCCACGGAAGAAAACGGCTGCCTGATGGTGAGGCCCTACAGCCACCGCCAGGGACTCCTGCACCACTGCCGGCGCTGGAACGGCCTGGCCATCCCCGACCAGTTCCTGCCCGAAGGGTTCGTGACCTTGCCCATGAAGCGGGGGGACGTGCTCTTCATGACCCAGCTGACCTGCCATGCCTCGCTGCCCAATTGCAGCGACGAGGTGCGCTGGAGTTTTGATCTGCGCTACAACCCCATCGGCCAGCCCACCGGCCGGGAGATGTTCCCCGGTTTTGTGGCCCGCAGCCGCCAGCATCCAGAAAGCGAGCTGCGCGATCCGGCAACCTGGCACCAGCTTTGGGAACAGACCCGCAACCGAATGGCACAGGAGGAAGACCCAGCCTACAACCGCTGGGGCGTGGAGGACAAGGTTTGCGCGTGAACAGGGGAATCAGCTGATGGCGGAAAGCGCAACCCGCGTCGCCCTGCACCAGCACATCGACAACGCCACCAGCCAGCTCACAGTTGCTGCGGAGTTGCCGGGTACGGCGGTCCAGATCGCCCTGCTGCTGCGCGAATCGGGTTTGGGGTTCACCTCGCTCTGTGTCTACCTGATCGACCGCAATCTGAAGCAGGGCCGGAATTACTACTTGGATCCGGGTCCGGCCGGCTGGGTCAATCAGTCGTTTACCCAGGACATGGCGCCCCTAGCGGTCCACCTCGAGCAGCATGCGCGCAGGTGGAAGGATCCCGACTCCCAGGATCCAATCTGGTTCCTGACGGTGCCTACCTCGCGAGGTGCGGTGGAGATCGCCGGCAAAAGGACGGAGGCCTTCACTGCCAAAGAGGAAAGGCTGCTGGCCGACCTGGCCCCTTCGCTGCAACTCTTGGCGATGCGCCACCGCGATCTGGAATTCGTGGGGGAGGCGGGTTCCACGAACGTGGAGGCCCGCGAGGAAATGGAGTTCCTGCACCATAGCAGCGCCGAACTCAGCGGCGGCGACCAGGACCAGGTGACGCGGAAGTTGGTTCTGGCCATTATCGCACGGGGGACCTTCGATCGGGCTGGGGTCTTCCTGGTAGACGACGAACAGGGGGTGCTGCGCGGCACCTGGGGGGTGGACCAGCAGGGGGAACTGGCCGAGATTTCCGATACCATCCTCCCCCTGCAAGGCACAGCCCCCGAGCAGAAGCTTTCCGAGGCCGCGCGCATCGTTTCCGGTGAACTGGACCACTTTCTGGCACACGACCTGGACGGGGATGGGGCGCGCAGCCGCGAGGGCAATATCGCCGCCAACCTGTCGGTACCCATGTGCCTGGGCCGTCGCATCATGGGGGTTCTGGCGGTCGACAACTATCTTTCGCGCCGACCTATCCATCAGGACCACGTGCTACCGCTGCAGGTGTTAGCCAACCAGGCCGCGCTGGCCATCGAGAACAGTCGCCTCCGCCAGGGGATGAGTGCCGAAGGGTCGACACTGCTCGCATCTCGGGAGTCGGCGCCGCACAGGGGGCCGTTCCCGGGCAGCCAGGACCAGCCCAGCCCCTTCGACCAGATCATCGCCCTAAGCCCGGCCATGCGCAAGGTGATGGAGTTGGCGCGGATGGCCACCGCTACCGACCATACGGTGCTTATCCTGGGGGAGAGCGGTACGGGCAAGGATCTGCTGGCCCATGCCATTCACGCCCACAGCCAGCGGCGCACCGGTCCGCTGGTGGTGGTCAACAGCGCTTCGCTCTCCTCAGGATTGGAGGACAGCGAACTCTTCGGCCACGTCAAAGGCGCCTTTACCCATGCCATTCGCGAAAATACCGGCTTGGTGGCTGCCGCCCACGGAGGCACCCTGTTCCTGGACGAGATCGGCGA
>CAMAVQ010000108.1 GCA_945861755.1 Gemmatimonas phototrophica | reverse complement strand
AAACGCCCGCGCCGAGGCATAGTGCTCCCCCTCCTCCTGCGCCCAGCAGCGCCCCTTGCCCAGAGCCTGGCGCATCTGCTCAAGAGCCGGAAAAGGGTTGGCAGTACAGAGCAGTCCGAGCCGGCGACAGTGTTCCCGCCACTCGGGAAAGGACTCCGCCTCCTGAAAGGAACACATCAGCACCCCGCCGGGACCCAGGGCCCCCATCCACCGCTGCAAAGCCCCTGTCCAGTCGGCAAACCAGTGCAGGACCATGCCGGAGACGATCAGCGCGTACCCGCCCTGAGTCGGTCCCCTCTCCCCGTCCATCACCTCCCAGTGCAGACGCTCTGCCCCAGGGCCGCCCCCCAACCGCTGCCGGCAGACCGCCAGCAGCGCCGCCGACAGATCGGTGAACCAGATCTCCCGCTCGGGCAGCAAACGCGCCAGCCCCTCGCTCAACCCCCCGGTGCCACAGCCGACTTCCAGCACCGGGCCAGGCGGCAGATGTGCGCGCCATCCTTCCAACTCGGCCAGCAGTACCTGGGCAGCCCGCTGCTGCTGCCGGGCCTGCTGGTCGTAGGTGGCCGCACTGCGGGCAAAACTGTGGATGATGCGCTCCTTCGGCCAACTCATGCGCTCAACCCCTCCCACACCTCCTGAATCTGCGCCCAGCATTCCGGCGCGCGAGTGAGGGGCAGGGCGTGGCCGGCGCCTGGAATGATCTCCAGGCGGCTCTTGGGCAGGCATTGGTGCAACTGCCGGACCTGTGCCATCGAAACAATTTGATCCTGGTCGCCGTGCAAGAGCAACACGCGCGGCACCGCGCTCAGGGGGCGCCGATCGAGGACTCCCTTATCCAGTCGCTCCAGGTCGGCGGCTAACAACTGCGGGGCTAGCCCTCCAGGCAGAACATACTGACCGGCCTCGGGAGAAAAACACCGGGCATGGAAATCGGCCAGCAGAGCAACGGGCTCCCGGACGAGACGCTGGCACATGCGCCCCACCAGCCGCCGCGAGCGCCGGCCGGCCCCCTCCTCCTCCGGGTGAAAGGCCTGGAACCCCCCCAGCACCACCACCAGCTCCGCCCCTTCCAGCCACCGGGGCTCCAATAGGTGCAACCCAAAGGAGTGGGCCACTAGCACCTGGGGCTGGCCCACCGGAGAAGAGGGCGCGCCGAAATAACCCCGATCGGCGACCAGCAATCTCACGCCCGGAGGTGCCGAGGCCCTCCACGCCTCCCAACACCCCGCATCCCAGCCCCAGCCATGCTGGAGCAGGATCTCAATTCCGCGCACGCCATCTCCCCAGCAATTCCACCAGCCCTTCGAGCTGCGCTCGGGTGTGCAGGACCGAAAGGGCCAGGCGCAGGCGGGCCTGCCCCACAGGCACCGTGGGCGGCCGTATCGCCACGGCCAGCACCCCCTCCTGCTCCAGCCAGGCTGTCAGTGCCATGGCCGCCTCGTTCTGGCCCACCACGATGGGCACGATCTGGGTAGTAGAAGCGGCCGTGTCCCAGCCCTGCTGGCGCAGGGCGCGGCGCAGATACTCCGCATTGCCGTGTAACTCTTCGCGTTGGGCGTCCATCTGGGGAATCAGCTCCAAGGCGGCGTCCACCGCCCCCAGCACCGCCGGCGGCAAGGCCGTGCTGTACACCAACCCGGCGCAGCAGTTGACCAGGTACTCACCCATGAGCGGAGTGCAGGCCACGTACGCACCAAAGGCCCCGCAGGCCTTGCCCAGGGTACCCATAACCAGATCCACCTCGTAGCCGCAGCACAACCCGGCACCTCCGGGCCCCACTACCCCGGTGGCATGGGCCTCGTCCACCAGCAGCAGGGCCTCGAATTCGGCCGCCAGCCCGGCCAGGGCGCCCACCTCGCTCTGGCCCCCATCCATGCTGAACACCGATTCAGTGGCGATGATCACCCGTGGGTGCGCGGCCCGGTGCTGCTGAAGCAGCGTCCGCAGATGGTCCAGGTCGTTGTGATTAAAGCGCCGCACCTGGCAGCCACAGGCCTGGGCCCCCAGCACCAGGCTGCCGTGGGCCAGGCGGTCCATCAGCACCAGGCTGTGGCGGTCGGTCAGGGCCGGCAGCAGGGAAACATTGGCCTGGAAGCCCGAGTTAAACACCAGGGCGCAGCCCCGGCCCTTGAGCCGGGCCAGCTTTTCCTCGACCGGGACAAATCCGGGGTGTGAACCGCAGACCAGGCGCGAAGCCCGAGCCCCGGCCCCGTATTCGCGCAGGTACTCGGCGGCCCTGGCGATCACCAGGGGATGGCCAGCTAGGCCCAGATAATCGTTGCTGCTGAAATTGACCAGCCGCCGCCCCTCCACCTCCACCTCCATCCCGCTCTCTGGGGCGACCGGGCGCAACCGGCGTCGCAGGCCTTCGCGCTCTCGGCGCTCCAGCTCGGCGCTCATAAAGGCGTACTTGTCTGTCACAGAACCCTCCTCAGGACTAAAGTCCCCCTTGCCCAGTACTAGGCTCCGACCATATTATAAATAAAGCACTTAATTTAGAAAGCTGCCGGCCCATTCCACTATGCCCGAATCCCTCTCCCCCCCCAGGGTCACTGCCTCCTATCTGTGCGCCAAGAAGGCGCGGGGCGAGAAAATCGCCGCCCTCACTGCCTACGACTACCCCATGGCCCGGCTGCTCGACCGGGCCGGCATCGACATCGCGCTGGTGGGCGACTCGGTGGGCACCAACGTCCTGGGCTACCGCAGCGAACAGCAAGTCACCATCGAGGACATCGTCCACCACACCCGCGCCGTGCGCCGTGGGGTGGAGCGCGCCTTTGTGCTGGCCGATCTGCCCTTCCTCTCCTACCACTCCACCGAGGCCGCCCTGCTGAGCGCCGGCCGCCTGATCCAGGAAGGCGGGGCCGACGGGGTGAAACTGGAGGGCGGTACGCCGGTCCTGCCACAGACCGAGGCGATGGTCCGGGCCGGCATCCCGGTGGTGGGCCATCTGGGCTTCACCCCCCAGTCCCACGGCCGCGACCTCTACGCTTTCAGCGGACGGCGCGGTACTGTGGCCCGGGTCCAGGGACGCGACGCCGCCGAGGCCAAATTGCTGTTGGCAGAGGCTCGACGCCTGCAGGATGCCGGGGTCTTTGCCCTGGTGCTGGAGATGGTCACCGAGGAAGCGGCCCAGCTGGTGAGCAAAGCCCTGGAAGTCCCCACCATCGGCATCGGCGCCGGCCGCCACTGCGACGGCCAGGTGCTCATCGTTCACGATCTGCTGGGATTCAGCGGCATGGAGTTGCGCTTGGCCAAGGCCTATGCCCGGCTGGGCGAAGAGGCCGCCGTGGCGCTGAGCGTCTACCGCGAGGAGGTAGCCGGGGGGATCTTTCCGGGCGAGGAAAACGTCTTCCACATGGAACCAGCCGCGTTTGCCCAGCTGCGCGAGCAGCTGGCCGCTGAGATCTGAACCACACGACGAGAGGAGCTCTATGAGAAGTATCCGCGCACTCCTGGGCACCGTCCTGACCGTCCTGGCCGCCCTGCCCTTGGCCGCTAGGGCCGCCGAACCCATTCGTATCGGCGTGGCCGGGCCCTTCACCGGCTCGGGGGCCATGTACGGCGTGATGATCCGCAATGCCGCCACCTTGGCCATAGAGGAGATCAACGCCGCCGGGGGAATCGGGGGCCGGAAAGTGGAGGCCGAATACGGGGACGACGAGGGCAAAAACGACAAGGCCGTCACCGTAGCTAGAAAATTCGCCCTCGACCAGAAGATCTGCATCGTCATCGGCCACTTCAACTCCACCTGCTCGCTGGCCGGCAAACCCATCTACCGGGATGCCGAGGTGGTCCAGTTCTCCCCCGGCTCCACCAACATCCACGTCTGCGAGGGCAGCGACTACACCTTCCGCAATCTCTACCGCGACGACTACCAGGGCACTTTCCTGGCCAACTACACCAAAAACGTGTTGGGCCTGGACCGAGTGGCCGTCTTCTTCGACAACGACGACTACGGCAAGGGCCTCAAGGACGCCTTCGTCAAGCAGGCCCAGGTCATCGGCTTGCAGGTGGTGACCACCCAGGACTACGTGCGGGAGAAGACCAGCGACTTCGCCCCCCTGCTCGACCTGGCCAAGGACGCCCAGGCCCAGGTCATTTTCATCGCCGGGCTCTACGCCGAAGCCGGCACCATCGTCAAGCAGGCGCGCGAAAAAGGGATTAAAACCCAGTTCCTCGGCGGCGATGGACTCTTCGGTCCGGGGTTCACCGATATCGGTGGTGAGGCCACTGAAGGCACCTTGATCACCACCCCCTTCATGTTTGGGCCCAGCTCCAGCGCCATGGCCAAAAATTTCGCCAAAAAATTCAAGGAGCGCTTCAAGCACGAGCCCGACACCTGGGCCGCCCTCACCTATGACGCCGTGATCATGGCCCTGGACGGCATCCGCACGGTGGGCACTGACCGCAACGACCTGCGCGACTGGATGGCCGGCCACGACAGCCGCGAGCACGGTTTCAAGGGCATCACCGGGGTGACCTATTTCGATCTGAACGGCGACTGCCTCAAGCCGGCGATGGTTGCCCTGGTCCAGGAAGGGCGCTTCGTCCTGGCCCCCAAGCAGATGGAGTGAGCCCCGCTTCCGGCGCATGGACTTTTTCCTCAACCAACTGCTCAACGCCCTGCTCCTAGGGGGGATCTACGCCCTGATTGCCGTGGGCTACACCCTGGTCTACGGCATCGTCAAACTGGTCAACTTCGCCCACGGCGAAGTCTACATGTTTGGGGCCTTTCTCGGGGTGGTGGCCATCGCCACCCTGGGCCTGCCCTTCTGGGCTGGGCTGGTTTTTGCCGTGGTCGGCTGCGGCCTGCTGGGCCTGCTGATCGAATATTTCGCCTACCGCCCCATGCGGCAGGCTCCCCGGCTGGCGGCCCTGATCACCGCGGTGGGTGTCTCTCTCTTCCTGCAGAACCTGGCCATGTTGGTATGGGGTTCCGAGCCCCGGGCCTTCCCCGCCCTGGCGCCCCCAGGCGAGGAACACTTCTTCCAGCGGGCCATCGTCGGCACCCGCGGCGACCCCAACTCGGTGTTCATCCCGGGGAAATTCATCTTCATCTGGAGTGTGACCCTCGCGCTGATGTTCCTGCTCGACTGGATCGTGCAGCGCACCCGCATCGGCAAGGCGATGCGCGCCTGCTCGCTCGACAAAGGAGCAGCGGCGCTGATGGGCATCGACGTCAACCGCATCATCAGCTTCACCTTCATGCTGGGGGCGGCCATGGCCGCGGTGGCCGGCGTCTGCTACGGGCTGTACATCGGCAGCCAGGTCGGCTTTCGCATGGGGGTCTATCCGGGGGTCATCGCCTTCTCGGCGGCGGTGCTGGGGGGCATCGGCAATCTGCGCGGCGCTTTTCTGGGCGGGATTATCATGGGCCTGGTCGAGGTCGGCACCCGCGCCTATCTGTGCCCGTGGCTCGCCATTTCGGGCGGGTACTCGGTGGCTTTCGCCTTCGCCATCCTGATCGGGGTCATCCTCATCCGCCCCACCGGTATCCTCGGCAGCACCGTAGTGGATCGCTCGTGAACAGTCCTTCGCTGCCGCCCGCCGCCGGTTTCCTGCGCTCGCGTTCGGCCCAATTCCTGCTCACTCTGCTGCTCTTCGTGCTGGTCCTGCCCTGGCTGGGGCCCTCGGCCGCCGACCTGCTCTCGGCCACCAGCCACGGCCGGCTGATGGAAGTCTGCGTACTCATCCTGATCTACGCCATCCTGGCCCTGGGCCTCAATGTGGTCGTCGGCTTCACCGGCCTGCTCGACCTGGGCTACGTGGCCTTTATGACGGTGGGCGCCTACACCTCGGTGTTGCTCTACCGCCAGCCCGAGTGGCAGTTCACCGGCTCCATTTTCGCCGTTCTGCTCATCGCCGGCCTGCACTGCGCCCTATGGGGCGTGCTGAGAGGGGCGCCCACCCTGCGCCTGACCGGCGACTACTACGCCATCGTCACCCTGGCCTTTGCCGAGATCATCTTCCTGTTGGTGCTCAACGAAAGCTGGCTGACCGGCGGACCCAGCGGCATCAAAGGGTACTCTCCCATCGCGCTGAGCTACGCACAAGCCGCTCCTAAGGAGGTGAACCTGCGCCTGCTGGTGCGCCCCGACCCGCGCGGCCCCACCCCGGAAAATCCGCAGGGCCTGCAGACCGAGGCCACCTTCACCCCCCAGGACCTGTGGCTGGGCGAACTGGCGGCCGACGCCAGCCCCGGTCTGCGGCGGCGCTACGAGAAATCCCACCCGGACACCGGGGCCGGCACCGAACTGCGTTTCCGCAACTGGGACACCCAAATGGCCTTTGTCGAGCTGGGCGCCGACGCTCCCTGGGTGGTGCTGGGCAGCGGCGTGATCGACGGCGAATCCCCTGGTTCTGCCATGCAGATTCCCCTGGCCCAACGGGAACCGGGCGCCTTCCTCAAGCCGCTCATCTATTGGGATCTGGCCAAACTCTCCCCTGGCGAGTACCAGGCCACTATCCGCCTCGAACCCCGTTTCGCCCGGCAGGTGCTCAAAGATGGCACCCCCGGCTTTTTCTATCTAGTGCTGGCCCTGGCCAGCATCACTCTGGGAGCGGTGACCCTGCTGCATCACTCGCGCCTGGGCCGCGCCTGGGCCGCCATCAAGGCCGATTCGGTCTCGGCGCGCAGCTGCGGTATCCATATCAACCGCGAAAAGATGGTCGCCTTTGCGGTCAGCGGTTTTATCGGCGGGGTGGGTGGCTCGCTGATGGCCTTCAAGTTCCTGATCGTCAGCACCAACATCTTCGACTTCTGGTCCTCCGTCGTGGTGCTCTGCTGCATCGTGCTGGGCGGCATGGGCAATATCCGCGGGGTGATTATCGGCACCCTCTGTTTCATCGGCCTGGGCGAACTGCTGCGGGAACCCTTTCTCTTCACCAGCGCCTCCGAATCCACCCGCGCCTGGGTCGAACACAGTAGCGGCCTCGTCCAGCAGATCCTCAGCGTCAAGGAGCAAGGTGTCGAACTGAACCTGGCGCGCACCCGTTACCTCTTCTTTGGGCTGATCCTGGTCCTCTTCATGATCTTCAGACCCGGTGGCATCCTGCCCCCCAGCGGCCGGGGCCGCCCCCTCTCGCCCTCGGCCCGCCAGCGCCTCATCGCCCTGGCCGGCGACCTGTTCCACCTGCGGGGAGGCCGTCCCCCTGATGCGTGACCCGGCCCATATCCTCGAAGCGGCGGAAGTCACTGTGCAGTTCGGCGGGGTGCGGGCGGTGGCCGCCGTCTCCCTGGCCATCCGCGCCGGGGGCATCACCGCCCTGATCGGGCCCAACGGAGCGGGCAAGACCACCTTCTTCAACACCATCACCCGCCTGGTCCAGCCCACCTCCGGGCGACTGCGTTTCCGCGCTGCGGCCGGAGAGCTTGAACTGACCGCCATGCCGCCCGACCGCATCGCCCGGGCCGGCATCGCCCGCACCTTCCAGAACATCCGCCTCTTCACCGATCTGTCGGTGCTCGACAATGTCAAAGTGGGCCTGCACGGCCGCACCCGTGGCGGCTTCTGGCGGGCTCTGAGCGGCAACCGCAGCGAGGAGCGCTGCATCACCGGGGCCGCCCTGCAATACCTGGACTTTGTCGGCCTGACCGACCGGGCCGCCGAACAGTCGGACAGCCTGTCCTATGGGGAGCAGCGCAAGCTGGAGATCGCCCGCGCCTTGGCCTGCGGCCCCCGGCTCCTACTCTTGGACGAGCCGGCCGCCGGCATGAACCCCCAGGAAACCCAGACCCTGGTCGAACTCATCCGCCGCATCCGCCAGGCCGGGGTCACCATCCTGCTCATCGAACACGACATGAAGTTGGTGATGCGCATCTCGGATTTTGTCTACGTACTCGACCACGGTGAACTGATCGCCGCCGGCGAACCGGCCGCGGTGCAAAAAGATCCCCGGGTGATCGCCGCCTACCTGGGTCCCCAGTACCTGCCCGCCGGGGAGGCGCACTGATGGCCGCCCCCCTGCTCGAACTGCGGGAGGTACACGCCGGGTACGGGGCCCTGGAGGTGCTCAAGGGAATCTCGCTGCGCGTGGAGGAGGGGGAGATCGTCACCCTGATCGGGGCCAACGGAGCGGGCAAGAGCACCACCTTGATGACCATCTCCGGGCTGCTCAAGGTGCGCGCCGGCGAGGTGCTCTATGCCGGGGTATCCCTGCGCCGCCTGGCGGCCCACCAGATCGTCGCCCTGGGATTGTGCCAGGTCCCCGAGGGTCGGCGCATCTTCTCCGAATTGACGGTGCTGGAAAACCTCGAACTGGGCGCCTACACCCGCCGCGACCGGGAGGGCACCGCCGGCGATCTGGAAAAAATCTGCGAACTCTTCCCCCGCCTGCACGAGCGCGCCAGCCAGAAGGCGGGCACCCTCAGCGGCGGCGAGCAGCAGATGCTGGCCATCGGCCGGGCCCTGATGGCGCGGCCCCGCCTGCTGCTGCTGGACGAGCCCTCCCTGGGTCTGGCTCCTTTGTTAGTGCAGCGTATCTTCGAGGTCATCCGCGAACTCAACGCCCAGGGCACCACGATCTTGTTGGTGGAGCAGAACGCCAACGAGGCTTTGCGGATCGCCACCCGCGGCTACGTGATGGAGACCGGGCGCATCACCCTGGAGGACGAAGCCAGCGCCCTGCTGCGCAACCCCCAGGTGCGCGAAGCGTATCTGGGGTACGAATAGCCCATACTCACATCAGCGGCATGGGGACCTGACCTGGCTTCCACAGCCGCAGAAAGTAGTGGCCGACCCCCGCCGCCCCGTACATATAATCGGCCGAATACAACCCCGGTTCATCGATCGGCCACGCCTCTCCCTCCGGCAACTCCACCCGGTACGCATAGGCCAGGGCGGCGAACTCCCGCGCCCGTTCCAGCCACTGCTCGTCCCTGCTGATACGGAACAACTCGACGAACAACTCGCCGCAGCCAGTCAGGCCGATACACTGGGTGGCGTTGTGCCGGAAATCGCCGTACGCGTAGGTGGTCACCCCACACTTGAGCGCGATATCCCAGTACGAGGGCTCGTCCAGCAACTCGGATGCCTTGGCAAAAACCAGGCCGATGCCGGGCGCTCCGTGGCTCCACTGGCAGCGGCTCAATTCGGTCGAGCCGAGGGCCGGACTCCAGTTGAGTCCGCCCCGGTCCGGGATCGCGTGGCGCACCAAGGTTTCGAGGATCTCGCGGGCGAGGCCGGCCCAGGCCTGGTCCTGGGTTGCCTCGAAGAGCAGGAGGAGGTAGTGCGCGACCCCGGAGATGCCGTGCACAACCCCCAGATGGGGGGTGTTCCCCAAGGCGCCGCCGAGAGCCGCCAGGCAATGGCAGCCTCTCTCGTCGCGCACCAACTGCTCTGCCAGCCAGGCACCGTTGCGAATGGCCCCGTCTAGGTAACGCCCGTCGCCGGTGGCCTGCCACAGCCGCAACAGGTACAGCCCGTTGGACGCCGCTCCTCCCATCAGGTCGGTCACCGGCCCGGGGTCTTCGGTCAATAGGATCTGGGCGTTCTCGGTGCAGTAGTTCAGGTACTCGGGCCGCTGCGCCACCTGCGATAAATGGAGCCACGACAGCGCCACCCCGGTCTTTCCCGTCAGCAGGCCGCGCCTGGGCCCCAGGCGCTCCGGCGACGAACACCACTGGTTGGCGCCGGCGGCCAAATCGAGGGCGGTCGCCGAACCGGTCTGTCTGGCGTACTCGGCCAAAAACAGGCTGATCCCGCCACACCCATTGAATACCTCAAAATGGTAGTGTGGTTTGTTCTGGTAGTCGATGGTCTCCCACCTGAATCCATCGGGCACTTTTTCCGCCGTTCGCTCGATGAAACGGTACACTGAGTGCGCGCCGGCGATTGCTGCTTCCATGTGCTTTTCTCCCCAATTCGTGAGATGTGAAGTGTCAGACCAGCAGCGTTGTGGCGCGATCCTTTATCGCCGCTTCTATCTTCCCCTTGAAGAGCATGGCCGCAAAAGGGAGATTGCCCGAGATCTCTACCTGCGACGCCTGCACCGTCAGCGTCCCGGACACGGGAAAACCCATGGCCGAGAAATCAAACGTCCCCGTATTCTCATCCCACTCCTCGTGCAAATCGCTGATCTTGCCGGCAAACTGCGTTTTCACCTCGTTGAGCAGGTCCCTGATGCGCTTGACTGCTTCCTCCTGCGTGAGACTATGCGAAACCGCTAGGCCGAGTTTGGGCATCTCGCTCTCCTTTTCATTCCAATTTCTCCCGATCCTCCCCCAGGTACACTTCCTCGATCTGCAGATCCCCGAAATTCGTCCGCCAGGCCTCCAGCCCCATCAACTCCTCCTGCTGGCTCAGCCGCAACTGGGTGAGGAAACCAAAGCGGTTCAGCCCGAAAGTCAGCGTCCGCACCTGGCCCCCCTTGAGGCTCACGTCGATCTGCTTGCTCTTGTCCCCGTAGCGCAACTCCAGCCAGTGGGCACCTGCCGGCAGATTGTGCAGCACCAACCCGTGTAACCCGCCCTTGAGCAGTTCCACCGAATATTTGCCGTCCACGATCACCTGCACCCCCCCCGCCTCTAGCTCCCGCCCCAGTGGCGTTTGCACCAGCGCCAGCGAGGCGTCCAGACTCTCCTGCACCTCCTCTTCCTCGGCCACCGCGCCCACCAAAGGCCGTTCGGCCAGGGAAGTCGGTGGCTTAAGCTTCTCCCAGGCCGGTGGCGGCAGCAGCGGAGTCAGACCTCCCTGGTGGGTGAGCGCATAGGCCACGATGTTGGTGGCGGCCATCAGATTGAGGCTGGTGGAGTAGTCGCTGGGTTGGGTGGGGTCGGTGTTTTCCCGCCACTGCCCGTGCAGGTTCAGATCACTCAGGACCGCCACCAGCTGGCCCTTGAATTCCACCCCCCACAGCCCAATGGGCGGTACTTGCTCAACCTGCTGGGCTTGCGGGTTGGTGGGGGAAGGGGGCGGGGGCGGGGCATCCAGATTGACATCGGCCACCAGGCTGCCCGGAAAGTACCAGGCGTTGCCACCCTCCACCTCTTTCAGGTCCTTTTTGTTTTCCCCCGGGAACCCGCCGCGAAAGTCGTAGTACGCGGAGTACAGCGGGTGTGAGAGGAGCAAGGGGAAGAGCCGGCCTTCGTTCTTCAGGATTTGTTTCAGGTACCCGATCATTTCGCCGAGGAAATTCCGGCCCCCTTCGACAAAGAGAAAGCCGCCGCTGCGCAAATACCGGCCCAGCAGCGCCAGTTCCTCCTCGCTCATACGAATCAGCGGATAGGGCGTAGGTGGCCTCAGCTTGTTGCTGGGAAAGAAAAAGTGGAGGGGGTCTTTCAACAATTGCTCGTTGAGGAAGTAGTCGTAATAGCCCGGCTGGACTTGGACCAGCACCTGGGTGTAGTCGGTCATGTATCGGGCCAGCTCGTCGATGGGACCCGCACCGAACCCCACCCCTTCGACCCGGGTGAAGTTGACATAGCCCTTCAGGTCGCGCCGGCTGGCCAGGTTGGGGATCACTGCCGCGTGGTCCTTGTTGGCCCGCGCCATATCCTGGATGCGCAGCAGATCGAAGGACCGGTCCGCCTCCCGCCCGGTACCGGGCTTGGCTAGGCCCCCCAACACCGGACCCCGTTCCCCCTGAGCGGCAAAAGGTCCCTCGCCCCGGCCACCCGGACTGCCCTCCCGCAAAACCAGCGGCGCTCCCTCGGTAGTAAAGACCGAGCCCGCCGGCCCCCGTTGGCCCTGGCCACTGGGCAATCCGCCGCCCACTTCCCCTGCCATGGGCAACTGGGCGGCGCTCAACTGACGCGGCGTTGCCGCCTCCGGCGCCAACCTTTCCATCCGTGTCAGCGGCTCAGCCTGTCCGCCCGCCACCGGCACCACCTCCAGCCGCACCGGGGGTCTCCTGGGCGGCTGCACCAGCCGCACCTTGACTAGCCGCTCGTCCTGCGCCCCCCACCAGACAAACTCCACCAACAGGATTCCGCCCAGGTGGAGCAGCAACGAGATCAATACGCTGATCCACAGCAACTTTCGCGAGCGACGTGCGCCTGGAGCGGGCATGGTTCTCCGCAGTGTTTGGAGATGGGGGAAAGGCTTTTGCGGTAAAGGGCGGAGCGTATTATTTTATTGAGGTTTGGGCGATAAACAAGAACCGGTTCCCACGGGCTCTTTGCGTATGCTATTGGACGACTGATTTTCTGGGAGGATCCGCAGCCAACGATGAATGACCTCGACAAGGCCCGCATTGCCGCCAACGGCGAACTCGACCTCGAACTCCAGGAATGGCTCGATTCGCTGGACTATGTCCTGGACCAGCGCTCCCCAGAGGAGGTGCAGTATCTGCTGGCCCAGCTCCAGATTCAGGCGGAAAAAGCCGGCGTCAGCCAACCATCCACCGTACACACGCCTTACATTAACACCATTCCCCGGACCAAACAACCGCCCTATCCGGGCAGCCGCGAGATCGAGCGCCGCATCAAGAGCCTGGTGCGCTGGAATGCGATGGCCATGGTGGTGCGCGCCAATCACGACAAGGCGGCGCCAGGTGGCCACATCTCCACCTATGCCTCGGCAGCCACCCTCTACGAGGTGGCATTCAACCATTTCTTTCGCGGCAAAGACCAGGCACAGGGCGGCGACCAGATCTACTTTCAGGGCCATGCTGCCCCCGGCATCTATGCCCGCGCCTTTCTCGAAGGCCGGCTGACCGAGCAGCATCTGGAAAATTTCCGCCGCGAGCTGCGGCCCGGCGGCGGCCTGTCCTCCTATCCGCACCCCTGGCTGATGCCCGGTTTCTGGGAGTTCCCCACCGTCTCCATGGGTCTGGGACCCCTGCTGGCCGCGTACCAGGCCCGCTTCAACCGCTACCTACAAGACCGCAGCCTCAAGGACACCACCTCGTCGCGGGTGTGGGCTTTCTTAGGCGACGGCGAGATGGACGAGCCCGAGACCATGGGTGCCATCGCCCTGGCCGGGCGCGAGAAGCTGGACAACCTCACCTTTGTGGTCAACTGCAACCTGCAGCGCCTCGACGGGCCGGTGCGGGGCAATGCCAAGATCATCCAGGAGCTGGAGGGCATCTTCCGCGGCGCCGGCTGGAACGTGATCAAGGTGGTATGGGGCGACGATTGGGATGCCTTGCTCGACCGCGACGAGGAGGGCCTGCTGGTCCGGCGCATGGGCGAGGTGGTCGACGGCGAATACCAAAAATACACCGTCTCCTCGGGCGCTTATATCCGCGAGCACTTCTTCGGCAAAGACCCGCAGCTCCTCAAAATGGTCGAGCACCTGTCCGACGAGCAGCTCCAGAAGATGAAGCGCGGCGGCCACGATCCCGAAAAGGTCTACGCCGCCTACAAGGAAGCCATCGAGCACCGCGGGGCGCCCACAGTAGTGCTGGCCAAGACCGTCAAGGGCTACGGCCTGGGCGAGGCCGGTGAGGGCAAAAACATCACCCACCAGCAGAAGAAGCTCAACGAGGACGAAGTGCGCTCCTTCCGCACCCGCTTTGGCATCCCCATCTCCGACGAAGCCGTGGCCCAGGCCCCCTTCTACCGCCCACCCGAAAACAGCCCCGAACTCAAATACCTGCGCGAGCGGCGCGAGGCCCTGGGCGGGTACGTGCCCACCCGCCGGCTCAATGCCCCACTTTTCAAGGCGCCGGCCGGCGAGTTTGTCGAGGAGTTTGCCAAGGGTTCGGAGAGCCGCGAGCTGTCCACCACCATGGCCTTCGTGCGGGTCCTCACCAAACTGCTCCAGGACAAAACGATCGGCCAGCTGATCGTGCCCATCATCCCCGACGAGGCCCGCACCTTTGGCATGGACCCGATGTTCCGCCAGTTCGGCATCTATTCGCATGTGGGCCAGCTCTACGAACCGGTCGACCGCCAGGTTCTCTCCTACTATAAAGAGGCTACGGATGGTCAGATCCTCGAGGAGGGCATCAACGAGGCCGGCTCCATGGCCTCCTTTGTGGCGGCCGGCACCGCCTATGCCACCCACGGCATCAACACCATCCCCTTCTACATCTACTACTCGATGTTCGGATTCCAGCGGGTGGGAGACTTGATCTGGCTGGCCGGCGATATCCGCTGCAAGGGTTTCCTGGTGGGGGCCACTGCTGGGCGCACCACCCTCAACGGCGAGGGCCTGCAGCACGAGGATGGCCACAGCCAGCTTTTGGCCTATCCCCTGCCCAACCTGATGGCCTACGATCCGGCCTTCGCCTTCGAGATCGCCATCATCATCCGCGAGGGCATCCGCCGCATGTACGAGGAGAAAGAGGACATCTTCTACTACCTGACGGTGTGCAACGAGGATTACGCCATGCCGGCCATGCCCGCCGGGGCCGAGGAAGGCATCCTCCGGGGACTCTACAAATTCAAGTCCACGGCCAAGAAGAAACCCAAACTCAAGGCCCACCTCTTTGGCAGCGGCGCCATCCTCAATAAGGCCCTGGAGGCCCAGGAGATCCTCGAACGCGACTACGGCGTGGCCGCCGACGTGTGGAGCATCACCAGTTTCAAACAGCTCTACACCGACGGCACCGAGGTCGAGCGCTGGAACCGCCTGCATCCGGGCGAGGAACGGCGCGTGCCCTATCTGAGCCAGTGCCTCAAGGACGAGTCGGGGGTCTTTGTCGTCGCCTCCGACTACGTCAAGGCCCTGCCCGAATCCATCACCCGCTGGTTCCCCAAGCCGCCAGTGGCCCTGGGTACCGATGGGTTTGGCCGCAGCGAGAGCCGCGAGGCTCTGCGCCACTTCTTCGAGGTGGACGCCGCCTTCATCGTGCTCTCGGCTCTCAGCGCCCTGGCTGAGGAAGGACTGGTGCCGATCGAGACGGTGAAAAAAGCCCTCAAAGACCTCAACATCGATCCAGAAAAGCCCAACCCTGTAGCTGCCTGAGCGATCCTGTGTCCGACCGCGAAATTCCGAACCAGAAGGCCGCCCATGACTGTTGAATTCAAGTTGCCCGATCTGGGCGAGAACATCACCGCAGGCGATGTCGTCAATGTCCTGGTGGCCGTGGGCGACACCCTGGCCGAGGACCAGGCCGTCATCGAGCTAGAAACCGACAAAGCCGTCATCGAGGTGCCCTCTTCCGTCAGCGGCATCGT
>CAMAVQ010000107.1 GCA_945861755.1 Gemmatimonas phototrophica | reverse complement strand
GGCCTGGCGAACTGGCCGCCCGCCACCTCGACCCCACCCAAATTCTGGCCTCCATCCAGGCGGCCAACCAACAACTGCCGGCCGGCCAACTGAGCCTGGGCAACCGCCAGGTGCTGGTAGAGACCAGCGCCTTTTTCAACGACGCCGAGGACCTAGGCTCGGTGGTGGTGGCCGCCCCCCGGGGCAAACCCGTGTACCTGCGCGAAGTGGCGAGGATTCTAGATGGCCCCGAAGAGCCTTCCAACTACGTGCGTTTCGGCGTCGGCACCGCCAGCCAACCCGGGGCCGACGGCCAGACCTTTCCCGGCGTCACCCTCTCGGTGGCCAAACGCAAGGGCACCAATGCCAGCCAGATCGCCGAGAAGGTGCTGGAGAAGGTGGAATCCCTCAAGGGTCGGATCATTCCCGCCGAGGTGGAGGTCAGCATCACCCGCAACTACGGGGAATCCGCCACCGAAAAGTCGAATGAACTGCTCTTCCACATGGGCCTGGCCATGCTCTCGGTGGTGGTCCTCATCTGGCTGACCCTGGGCTGGCGCGAGTCCGGGGTGGTGGGGGTGGCCATCCCCGTGACCCTGGGCCTGACCCTCTTCGTCTTCTATCTGTACGGGTACACCCTCAACCGCATCACCCTCTTCGCCCTGATCTTTTCCATCGGCATCCTGGTGGACGACGCCATCGTGGTGGTGGAGAATATCGTCCGCCACTTCCGCCTGCCCACCAACCAGGGCCGGCCCCCGGCCGAGGTGGCCATCGAGGCGGTGGACGAGGTGGGCAATCCCACCATCCTGGCCACCGGCACGGTGATCGCCGCCATCCTGCCCATGGCCTTTGTGGGCGGGCTGATGGGTCCGTACATGCGGCCCATTCCCGTGGGCGCCACCGCAGCCATGGTCTTCTCCCTGCTGGTCGCTTTCATCGTCACCCCCTGGGCTGCCCTGCGCCTGCTGCCCCGCACCGTAGATGGCGGCCATGCCAGCTCCGAGGACTGGACCACCCGCCTGTACCGCCGGGCGATGAATCCACTGCTGAACCGTTTCAGGGCCCGTGCGCTCTTCCTGTTTTCCATCGTCGGTCTCTTGCTCCTGGCCCTCTCGCTGGTGGCGATCAAGTTCGTGGTGGTCAAGATGCTGCCCTTCGACAACAAGAGCGAGTTCCAGGTGATGGTCAACGCCCCGGAAGGCACCACCCTGGAGACCACCACCGCCCTGACCCAGGAATTGGGCGCATACCTGGCCACGGTGCCCGAAGTCACCGACTACCAACTCTACGCCGGCACCTCCGGGCCCTATAACTTCAACGGTCTAGTGCGCCACTACTTCCTGAGGCGCGGCCCCAATGTGGCTGACCTCCAGGTGAATCTGGTAAAAAAGGGGGACAGGGACGCCCAGAGCCACGACATCGCCAAAAGGGTGCGCCCTCAGCTGACCGCCATCGCAGGGCGGTACGGGGCCCATCTCGAGGTGGCCGAAGTGCCTCCAGGCCCGCCGGTGCTGCAGACCCTGGTGGCAGAGGTCTACGGCCCTGACTACGAGCGCCAGCTCGAGGTGGCCGCCCAGGTGCGCCAGGTCTTTGAGCAGACCGAGGGCGTGGTGGATGTGGACTGGTACGCCGAGGACCTCCAACCCAAGTACCGCCTGATCGTAGACCGGGAGAAAGCCGGCCTGCACGGCCTAGACGCCACTCAGGTGGCCCAGACCCTGGCCATCGCCGTCGACGGGGCCGGGGCCGGCCTGGCCCACCTGCCCGACGAGGCCGAGGATCTGGAGATTCGCCTGCGCCTGCCCCTGGCTCAGCGGGCCAACCTCGACGAGTTGCTGGCCATGCAGCTGCCCACCCCCTCCGGCCACCTGGTGCCCCTGGGCGAACTGGTGCGGGTGAACCAGACCACCAGCGAGCGCCGCATCTACCACAAGAATCTGATGCCGGTGGTCTACGTCACCGGCGATGTGGGCGGCGAATTCGAAAGCCCGGTGTACGCAATCATGAAATTGGGCGAGACCCTCGACCAACTCACCCTGCCCGAGGGGTACCACCTGGAGCAGTTCACCGGCCACCAACCCTTCCTCACCGATCGATATGCACTTAAATGGGACGGGGAATGGCACATCACCTACGAGGTCTTCCGCGACCTTGGCCTGGCCTTCGCCGCAGTGTTGGTGCTGATCTACATCCTGGTGGTGGCCTGGTTCCAATCCTTCCTCATCCCCCTGGTGATCATGTCGGCCATCCCCTTCTCCCTGGTGGGCATCATGCCGGCCCACGGCCTCCTGGGTGCCTTCTTCACCGCCACCTCGATGATCGGCTTCATCGCCGGGGCCGGCATTGTGGTGCGCAACTCCATCATCCTGGTCGATTTCATCCAACTGCGCCTGGCCCAGGGTCTGCCCCTCGAACAGGCGGTGGTGGATGCCGGGGCCGTGCGTTTCCGCCCCATGCTGCTGACCGCTGCCGCCGTCATCGTCGGCGCTTCGGTCATTCTCTTTGACCCCATCTTCCAGGGGTTGGCCATCTCGCTGATGGCTGGGGAGGTCGCCTCCCTGCTCTTGTCGCGCATGGCGGTGCCCGTACTCTATTACCTGATGGCCCGCCGGCAACAAAGGTGATGCGCCACGCGCCCTGCTCAGTGCTGACGGTGGTGCGGCCCCATTCGCAAAAGGAAGCAGAGGGATGAAACGGAGTTGGGTAGCGGGACGCTGGGCGCCCTGGGGAAAGAAAATTATGCCGGTATCAGGGGTATGTTATTCCTGAAGGCAGAGGTCTGATGAAGGCAACGGGATCGGTACTAGCGGGCCCTAGATACCCAATTCCGCCTCGTTCAGGGGTGGGCGGAGGAGCGAGGGGTGTTCCGCGAAGAGGGAGCGGAAGGCAGAGATCACCAGATAGATGGCCGGGAGCACCAGGAACCAATTGCGAAGTTTCACGGAACACCTCCCTTTGGTTGAGGTCATGCGCTAATACCACCTATCGGCATGCTCAGCCAAAAAGAACAGCAACCTGTGTGCCAGCTACCCCAACGCCTGGTACACGGCCCTCATCACCCGCACCCGCGACATCTCGTCTGGCCGCATGACCCTGGCCGGCGCCTCGGGTCCCGGTTTAACCCGGCTCCTGGTCTAGTTTGGTGGTGCTGCCGAGGGGAATATACCTTCGGCTGGCCGGGGAATTCAACCGTCCTGCTGCCGATTGCCGGCGCCCTGGGTCGCGCCTATATTCTCTGCCCATTGGAGGAAAAGTCGTGCTCACTGACCAGGACAAGCTGCGCTTCGACCGCGAGGGCTTCGCCATAGAGGAAGGCGTCTTCTCCCCTGAGGAGATCGCCCTCCTGCTCCACCTGGCCCAGACCCAGGAACGGGTGCGAGAAGCCAGGGCCATGCCCGATCGCGAAGGGCGGCCCAGCCGCATCAGCCTGAGCACCCAGTTTACCGAGGACGTGTGGGGCCATCTCAGCCGTATGCCGCGCGTGGTGCGCCGCGCCGAGTTCCTGCTGGGCGAAGCGGTCTACCACTGGCACAGCAAGATCATGGTCAAAGACGCCCGCGTGGGCGGGGCCTGGGAATGGCACCAGGATTACGGGTACTGGTACCACGACGATCCCCCCTTCCCGCGCCTGATCTCGGCGATGTTGGCCATCACCGACGCCGACCGCGAGAATGGCTGTCTCAGTGTGCTGAAGGGGTCTCACCTGTGCGGGCGCATTGACCACAGCCGGGCCGGCAGCCAGTCCGGCGCCGACCCAGACCGGGTGAAGGTCCTGCTGGAGCGTTTGCCGGTGGCGGACTGCGAGCTGAAGAGCGGCAGCATGCTCTACTTCCATTGCAATCTGCTGCACTCCAGCGCCCCCAACCTCTCGGACCGACCCCGGCTCAGCTATATCTGCTGCTACAACGCCCTGAGCAACCCGCCCCTGACCAAACCCGGTCACGGACCCTGCGTGCCTATTGCCCCTACAGCCGACGATCTGGACGCTTGGCGCTGAGCTATCTGTAGAACCTAGAGGGAAGGTGGAGGGGGATCAGCCCTGGCGGGCCAGGGTGCGCACCGCCTCGACGAGCAGGTCTACTTCTTCTTCGAGCAGGAAGAAACTGAGGCTGGCCCGCACCCCCACGCGGCCGTGGAAGAGGGGTCGGGTGACGATCTTCCAGCGGTCCCGCAGCTCCTGGCAGAGCCGCTCCCCGGTCCACCCCTCCAACCCAAAGCTGACCAGGGCGGCCGACATCTCGGGGGACTCGGGGGTGTGCAGGGTCAGGCCGGGGATGGAACGCAGCCCGTTCTTGAGCCGGCTGGTCAGGGCCACGGTGCGGTCCCAGATCTCTTCCAGGCCAATTTCGTCGAGGTAGTCGAGCGCCGCAGCCCAGGCGTGGACCAGGGGCCAGGACCAGGGCCCGTACTGGAAGCGGCCCGCCCCATCCAGCAATTCATATTTATCCGTCTGGAAGTCGATCCACTTCTCTGCCCGGCCCCCGGCGTACACCACCTTCAGAGACTCCACCGACTCCGGGCGCACGTAGAGCGCCCCGGCCGCGTACGGGGCGTACATCCACTTGTAGGAGAGCAGGCCGGCAAAATCGCAGCCCAACTCCGCCAGCTTCATCGGATAGAGGCCCGCGGAATGGGCCAGGTCGAGGAAGCTGAGGGCCCCGCGCTCCCGCACCAGGCGGCAGATGGGCTCCGCCGGCAGCCGCCAACCCAAATCCGTGCTCACATGGCTGAGGGCCACCAGCCGGGTGCGGCTGTTGAGCAGCTTCGCTACCTCGGCCACCTGCCCCTCCGCATCCGCCACCAGCGGCACCTTTATCACCTCCACCCCGCACTGGTCGCGCAGGTGCAGGCTGGGCAGCAGCAGGGCGGCTTCTTCGTCGGCCCCGATCAGCAGTCGGTCGCCCGCTTGCCAGTCGAGGCCGCGCAGCACCGTCAGGTACCCCTCGCTCACCCCGCGCATCAGCGCCAACTCAGAAGGGGCGACAGAAAAAAATCGACCCAGGCGCGCCATGGTCTGTTGCCGGCGCGGGTACTCCTCCTTTGGAAAGGCGATGTGCATGGGACCGCGCTCGAACAACTCGCGCATCAGCCCGGCGTGCGCCTCGGCCACTGGCGCGGGGGTGATGCTGACACCGCCGTTCTGGAACCAGACAAAGTTATTGAGCGGCGGAAAGTCCCGGCGCAGGCGCTGAAGGTCTATCATAGGTCTCTCAGGCGGTGGCCACGGTCAATGCGCGCAACTTCCCTTCGTCGATCACCACCCCCAGGCCAGGCCCCTCGGATGGATACTGGTGATCTTCATGCGCTCACTCTCTGCGGGTCTTATCGACAATCTCCCCTTCGGGCGTCAGGCGCAGTGTTTCGCTGACCTGGCCTTCGCCGTTTTCGTACCAGACGGTACACCACAAGGTGCCCTGGTGGGGATGGCCTTCGGGAGCCAGCGAGGGGCCCCAGCGAAAGGATTGCAGTGTGTCCTGGGGGCCAACTTGGAAGATGCTCTTGATCGCCGCGGTCTGCTCGGCGGGCAGTTGCTGGGCAGCCACGGTGGTGAAGGAGTGTACCTCCTTGGTGAGGCCCAGGAAGCGGTGGACCAGGTTGTCGAGCATGGCAGCGGCGCTAATGGTGGTGTCCACCAATGCGCGCTGGGGCACAAAACCGGCGGTCAGCAGCAGTTGGTCTTCGTCTGCTACCGCCGCGGCCAGTGCGTCGGCACCAAAATACTTCGGTCGCTGGGAGATCAGTTCCAGGACCGCGGCGAATTCGGCGTAAAAGTTGCGCGAGGCAAAACCGAAGGCCGGCCCCTTGTAGTTCTGCACCAGGTCGCAGATCTCCCTGGATCCCACCGCCTTCACCCCGCGCCCCACCCCGCCGGCCCCGTGGTTGTACGCGGTGATGGCCAGGGGCCAGGCGCCCAGCGCCTTGTAATTACCCCTGAGAATCTGGGCCGCCGCTGCGGTGGCCTTGAACGGATCGCGCCGCTCGTCCACCTTGTGGCCGATGCGCAGAAAGGGCCGGCCCGTGCCCTTCATGATCTGCCACAATCCGGCGGCGCCCACCTTCGAGTAGGCCTCCGGATTGTACCCCGACTCGATGAAGGGCAGCACCGCCAGCGAATCGGGGACCCCGTGTTGCCGCAGGATGCGCCGGATCTCGTCCCCGTGGCGGTCCCACATGACCAGCCCCTGGGTGAAGCGGTCGCGCTGGCCCACCTGCACCCGCAAGCTCTCGGTGGCCCGGCGGTAGCGCTCGGGGTCCCGGCTTTTTCCCAGGGCCAGCCATACCCGCCGCTCCTCTTCGTTCAGATTGTTCGTGTCGGCCGGGGCAGTGGCCAGGCGTTCGAGGGCGCGGCGGTACCGGGCGAGGATCAGGTCCTGGTTCTGCTGGCGCTGCCTGGTGGAACTGCTGCGGTCTAACTTCTCTACCCCGTAGACAATGCTCAGGTCAGTATCGTCGTGGACCAGCACGTGGTGGGTGGTGTACACCCCGAACACCTGTTTCCAGAAATCGATGGCCCCGCGCAAAGCCTCGGGGCGCGGAAAGAGCAGACTGTCCGCTTCGACGGCCTGTGCCTGGCTCGGCAGCAGCCACAGCACCACCATCGCCGACAACCACGTGGGTTTCATCGCGTCTCTCCCTCCGGGTTTTTGACTCCAGGGTCGTTCCTTTCAATATAACGATAACGCCAATCCAGCCCATCAGAAATTGAAAATTGTATTGCCCTGAACCCCCATGGCCCCATCGATGAAGACCCACATTGAGGCGGTGAAGAACTCCCCCAGGGCCAGCCCCAGGAAAAAGGGGGTCAGCATCCGGTAGGCCCGCACCCCGCCGTAGCGCAGGATTACCCCCTTGAAGGCCCAGGCCAACAAAATGGACAGCCAGCCGTAGTGGGTAATCGTGTAGGTCATGGCGATGGGAAAACCCAGAGGGTGGAGGGGCCACCACACCAGGCGCTGGCGCAGCACCAACAAGAGGGTCATCAGAGCGCCGCCGGCCGAGGTGGCCAGCAGCCGGGGGAAAAAGGTGCGCTCGGGGCTATTGTACACCGAAGCCATGTAATCGAAGGGCCATTTGGGCAACCCCTCAAAGTACCAACCGTCCAGATTGATCCCCCCATAAGTGTAGGCCAGGTACAGGGTGAACCAAATCGAGCCGGCCATGCCCACCAACACCGCCAGCAACAGGGCCCAGGGCAGGCGGCGGTCGGCCCGACCCTCCCCCGAAGTCATCCTGAGGGTGTGGACCACGGCGTTCATCATGCTGGCCGCCGTCTCCCCGATCCAGATCGTGCTCATGCCCAGGCCAGTCATGTTGTGTAAACCGAGGGTGGCCGGCCCAAAACCCCGAGTGAGGAAAGCCTGGGGCACCATCGGGGTCTGGCAGCCAGGCAGGCCGGCCTCGCAGACGATGCGCGAGAGGCCCACAAAAACCACCAGCGAACCGATCACCAGGAGCAGGGCCACGTAGAAGTCGAGCCCGGTGAAGCTCAGCCAGGCCACCATCAGCGCCAAGCCCCCGATAAAACCCCAGATCGCCAGCCGGGGCGAGAGGATCTCCCCTTCCCCTGCCTCTCCCCGCCGTGCCTGACCCCACAGTTTTTTCAGGTGGCCGCGCGCCGTCCAGACCACAAAACACACCAGGGCCACCAGCGCCCCTGCCGCCTGGTGCAAAAGCAGCGGCGAAGTGCTGCCCGAATTCCAGATATCGCTCTGGCCCAGGTGGATACCCAACCGGGCAAAGGCCCATTCCTGGGCCACGCCGAGAAAAAAGAAGAACCAGATGCTGAAGGATACATTCATCGACATCAGATAACACAGGCCCAACACCGGAAAGTTGAGTCGTACCGGCACCACCACCTGCCCGTTGAGCAGGGAGATATAGCCGCCCAGTTGCAGGGGCTGGAAGGCTTCGTGGTAATTGTGCAGGGAATTCCAGGAGTCGATCAACAAGGGAATGGCGAACCCCAGCCACAGGAGGCGGCTGCGCAGCAACCACCCCCACCACTGGCCCGGGGCTTCCACATCCTCGATCATGGCCTGGGGCAGCCGGGTCAATGGATAGATCAGCCGCTCGTTCTCCACCCACTGCCCGCGCAGCAGCACCCCAGTGCATAGGGTGACCCCGTAGAAAACCAGGATAAAGGGAATCCAGGTGGCCAGGGGCAGGATCCAGACGCCCCAGGGAATCGCCATGCCGCGGGGCAGGCCCTCGTAGAACAGGCGCACCGCCTCGGCATCCTGGGGCACCAGCCAGGGATGCAGTTGGGGAACGAAGAGCACATCCCAGTTGTTCTCGGGTGTGGCGTAATAGATGACCCCGGTGATCACCGGCAGGAGGCTGCCGGTCAGACCAGTGACCACCACCACCGACCCGACCAGCATCATCACGTAGACCGTGGTCAACTCCGCCCGGCTGAACCCCTTCCCCATCCACTTGAGCACCGGGACCACCCCCCCCACCAAGAGGAGGAAGAAGAGCACCGCGATCAGCGGCATGGCATTGCTGGCCAACTGGGAGCCCTTGACCACCAAAAAGCCCCAGGGGCAGATGAGGCTGATAGCCCCCACCAGGCCGGCGCCGACCAGCACCGCCCGCCAGGTAGTTCCCACGCTCAGGCCCTCATTCGAGGAAGGAACCTTCGCGTTGCACCCGCTCGTAGAGGCTGGAAAACTGCGTGGACCCGTCGTCGTCCCACACCTCCGTACGCACCCCCGGCAGGTTGCCCTCGACAAACCCAGTCAGCCGGCTGACCGCCGGCATGGAGGGGGTGTAAAACTTCCGCCCACCCGGCAGATAGAGGATGCCGAGGTGCCTGGGGATAACCGTGCCCGGGGCCGCGGCCAGCCGCGCCAGGATCTCCTCATTCACTTCCACCCCCAGCCCCGGCTTTTCGGGCACCGGCGAAGACCCCTCTGAAACTTCGATGCGCCCGCCAGTGACATCCTCGTCGTACTGGTCGTCGAGGTTGATGGAGTGAGAGACATTGGGCAGCACTGCGCCCAGGTGCAGGGCCATGGCCTTGGACAAGGTGCCGCCTGTCATCTGAATCACGGTGGAAACATTGGCCAGGGCGCAGGCAAAACCCAGGCGCAGGGATTTGGCGATGCCGGTCTCCCCCACCATGTACAGGTCGGCACAGCCGTGTAACAGCTCCGGCCCGCCCCCCAGTTGGGGCACGTGCATCAAGAGCGGGAAGGGGGTCTTCTGCCGCAGCAATCGCCAGCCCTCCAGGTCCTGCCAGAAGATCGGGTCCTCGATGAACCCCACCACCGGCGAAGACTCCAGGGCGTGTATGATGCGATTGACCGCGGCCGGCGAACGGTTGTGGTTGAAGTCGTAGTGCATCTTGAAGCCCGGAGGGGCCACCTCCTCCACCGCGCGGTTCTGGTCAAAAACATGAAAATGCTCGCAGGTGTGCATCTTGAAGATCAGGTACCCCTCGGCCGCAGCCCGCTGCACTTCCCGGGCCAGGTCTTCGGGGGAGGCCGGCCTCGTCCAGGCCGCCACCGGGACCCGGTCGCGCAGCTTCTGACCCATGAGTTTGTAGGCCGGTACCTCCAGGTACTTGCCCATCGCGTCGTACAGTGCGCCCATCACCCCGGTGGGCAGATCGGCGCCGATGAAGTCGAAGGGGGAGCGATCCACCAGCGCGGCGATGGCGCTCTGGGAGAGGGGGCTGTGCCCCCGGTTGTCGCCGTACCCAGTGACGCCTTTGTCGGTTTTCACCCGGTAGATGGTCTGGGTGTCGATGGCGGCAAAACGCACCTTCTGGCCGGCGTTGCGCGCCGCCAGCTTGGGATTGATGAGGATCGATTCGACGCTGATGATCTTCATGCTCAGCTCCTTGTGGGTGGCAGATCAGCTGACCATCCGCCGGAACAGGTCCTCCTGCGGCGGGCATTCCAGCAGCTGGTCCAGGTTGTCCCGCTCCAAACCTTCTTTGATGATAGCGAAGGTCTGGCGCACCACGGCCTCGGTGTGATCCAGGGCCTCCTGGTCATGGGCGCAGTTGAAGAAAAACCCCGGGGGCAGGAGGACACCGCGCCGGGCGTTTTCCTGGATGAAAAGGGTATGCACCTTGCGCAGGGTCTGGGGTGCCAGCCCGCCAAAACGGATGCCCGGATGGGCGGCCACCCCAACGCAGCCGGCGTCCAGCCCGGCCGCCTGGGCAGCGCGGTCGATGCGCGCCGCAAAATCCGCTCCCAGTTTCTCAAAGTACGCCGGGGCCTGCCGCCGCTCCAACTCCCTGAGGGTGGCCAGGGCCGCAGCGATGCCGATGTTGTCGTCCCAGTAGGCGCTGGAGATAAACATGCGCGAGGCCGGCTCCATAAACTCGCGCCGGCCCACCACCGCAGCCATAGGGTAACCGTTGGAGATGGCCTTGGCGAAAACCGAGAGATCGGGCACCACCCCGGTGTACTCCTGCACCCCGCCCAGGGCGATGCGAAAACCAGAGGAAACCTCGTCGAAGATCAGCACCACGCCGTGGCGGGTGGCCAGCTGGCGCACCCCCTCGAGGAAACCGGGGGGCGGTTCCTCGCTGCGCATGGGCTCCATGATGATGCAGGCCACCTGCCCGGCGTTCTTCTTGAGCAGGTCCTCCAGCAGATTCAGGTCGCCGTACTTGAAGGGCAAGGCCGTGCCCTCCAGGCAGCGGGGCACCCCGATGGGCTCGATGCCGGGCAGCAGGTGGTCGTCGAGATGTTCTCCGCCCAGGTTGGCGGCCAGGTACCAGTCGTGCCAGCCGTGGTACCCGCAAAAGAGCACCTTGTCGCGGCCGGTGACCCCCCGGGCGATACGCACTGCCACGGCGCAGGCCTCTCCCCCACCCTTGGCGTAGCGCACCATTTCGGCCGAGGGGATGAGCCGCACTAGCTCCTCGGCCAGCTCCACCGACGCTTCGCTGACCAGGGTGGAGATCGAACCCCGCCCGATCTGCGCCCGCACCGCCTCGTCCACCACCTCGTCGGCGTACCCCAGAATGATCGGCCCCACCCCACTCATCCAGTCCACGTATTCGTTGCCGTCCACATCCCAGATTTTGCAGCCTTTGGCCCTCGCCGCATAAATGGGGCTGACCCCCAGCGCCGCCCGGGTGGGCCGGCGGCTCAAAAGCTGGGTGACCCCGGGGATCAACTGACGGGCCCGCTCGAGGATCGCTAGGGAGCGCTTCACGGAATGGCTGGCGATGGCGGTAAACATGGATTCCTTCTCCAGTGGGGTCGCGACGGCTATTCCACCACCTCGCCGAACCACATGGGGCCCTGGGCTCCGGGAGCGCCGTGGTAGTTGATGGTGATCTCTTGCCCCGGCGCAATCTCCCTGAGGGCGACGAAGTCGATAACCCCTTCGGCGAGACGTTTGACGTACGCGGCGTTGGGCTGATAGGAATGATTATAGAGCGAACCGAAACCGAGGGCCAGGGCTGCGTGTTGCTCTTCTGCCCCCCAGCTGAAACAGTAGCTGTAAAGCATCGTCTGCTCGAGGTGTTTCCACTCTGCGGCGGGGATGACCAGCACCGGGGCCTGCTCGATCAGCTCCCCTTCGGCGATCTGCCTGCGGGCAAAAACCCCCCGGCCTTTGCCCTTGCTCGAACCTACCCGGATCACTCGTGCCGACGCCTCCCGTTCGGAGCGGGGAATATACTGACCCTTGCCCCTGCTTTCCAGCCCCTGCATTGATGCGCGCCCCGCCAGGTTCTACCTTACATCGTCTGCCCCATACACCGAAAGGAGCCCCAATGTTCGACCCCGTCGCACACTTCCGCCAACGCCTCGCCCAGGGCGAGGTCCTCGCCGGTCCGGGCATCTACCTCACTGACCCCCAGGCCAGCGAAGCCCTGGCCGATTCCTTCGACTTTCTCTGGCTCGACATGGAGCACAGCCCCATGAGCATGGAGGCCCTGCGCGGGCACCTGCTGGTGGCCCGCAGCAAGCACAAACCCGCCTTTGTACGCGTGGGCGGCAGCGATACCGCCTTCATCAAGCCGGTGCTCGACGCGGGCGCCTCCGGTATCGTTGTTCCTCAGATTCGCAGCGTCGAGGAGGTAAAACAGGTGGTGGGTGATTGCCGGTACCCGCCCGTGGGCCGTCGCGGTTTCGGGCCGCTCATTCCCACCAACTACGGCCGCAACGCTGGCCCCGAGTACGTGGCAACAGCCAATGCCCAGCTCTTCGTCAGCGTCATGATCGAAACCGCCGAAGCAGTGGCAGCCATCGACCAGATCGTCGCCCTGCCCGGCCTGGACTCGGTGGTCCTAGGCCCTTGGGACCTTTCCGGCGCCCTCGGCTTTCTCGGCGAGGTCGGCCATCCAAAGGTCGTGGCCGCCTTGGAGAAGGTCATTGCCAGCGCCAAGGGAGCCGGGCTGAGCGTGGGCTCAGGTATGCCCGCCGATCCCGAGTTTGCCGCCCTCCAGGTGAGCCGCGGGGTGCAGTGGCTGCAGTTGGGCGGGGACTGCGGGTACCTGGTGGCCTACGCCGACCAACTGGTCGGCCAGCTCCGCCAGCGCCTAGCCTAGAAAGGTATGCTCAGCCAGGCCCAGCTCGACCAATTCCACCGCGAGGGTTTCCTGGTAATACGCCAGGTCTTCGGCGGGGATGAATTGGAGTTGCTGCGCCTGGCCGCTGACCGGGTCGAGGGCGACGGGATCGCCGGCCGGGGCGAACACCACCATCACCATACCTTTGCCAGCGGGGCCAAGGTCTACCGCCGCAGCGAAAGGATCTGGGATCGCGACGCCATCTTCCTGGCAGCAACCGCACACCCCCGCCTGCTCGAGGCCATCGGCCAGTGCCTGGGTCATGCCTTTTTGCCCATCGCCGACAGCCTCAGTTGCAATGCCCGTTTTGCCAAGATTCCCGACCCTTGGCATCAGGACCCGCCCTATGGCGATCCGGGCCGGCAACAGACTTTCGCCATCCCCAACTTCGACACCGGCATCTATCTCGATCATGCCACGGTCGAAAATGGCTGCCTGTGGGGCCTGCCCGGGCATCACCTGCAAGGCCACGTCGACTTGGGGGGCCAGGCTGAGGAGGAGCTCTATTCCCGGGCCCGTCCCCTCGAATTGTCTCCCGGGGACGTGCTCTTCCAATGCCCTTCCCTGCCCCGCGCCTCGCGCGGCAATACCTCGCCGCGGACCTGGCGTGTCTTCCAGGTCCGCTACCTGGCCCGCGAAGTGCTGGCGGACGGGTATCCGGACTGGCAAACACCGGAGCGGGGCTTCAATGCCCGGGGCCTGAACCTGGCCCAGCGCATGCTCCAACTGCGCCGATCCCTGGACCTGCTCGAATCCGATAGCACCCAAGTGAACCTCGGGCAGGATGGCTTCACCTTCACCGGCCGGCCCTGTACCCCTCCCCGCCACTGGGAAACCTTGATCAGCCCGTTCCCCGCCGCCCCTTGACACCCGCGCCGGTGCTGCTCTATCGTCAGACCTCAAAGGAGAACCCCGATGACCGCCGAGCCCAAATTCAAGGTAGTCCCCAACCACGCCCAGTTGGCCCAGATGGACCGGGACCTCACCTTCCATGCCAGCACCGTCCAAAACCCCAAATTTCTCACCCCCGAACAAATCGCCCACTTCAACCGCGAGGGCTATGTCAAGGGCCTGCGCATCTTTTCGGCCGAGGAAATTGCCGGTCCACGCGCCTTCTTCGACGCCGCGCTCGCCCGGGTCATGGCCCAGGGCGCCAGCAGTTATTCGGTCATGTCCGCCCACATGAAGTATGGGGCCGTTTGGGACCTGATTACCCACCCCCGCATCACCGCGCTGGTCCGCGATCTGCTGGGCGATGAAGTCGTGGGTTGGGGGGCACAGTTCTTTTGCAAGCTGCCCGGAGACGGCAAGATCGTCGCCTGGCACCAGGACGCCTCGTACTGGCCCCTCTCCCCTTCCAAAACCTGCACCGTCTGGCTGGCCATCGATGACTCAGACGTGGAGAACGCCTGCATGCGTTTTGTGGCCGGTTCCCACCACCACGGCCATCTCACCTTTAGACCCAGCGATCCGGGCGAGCAAAACGTGCTCAACCAGACCGTGGAAAATGCCGAGCAGTACGGGACCGTGGTCGATGTCGAACTGAAGGCCGGCCAGGTCTCCATCCACTCCGACCTGCTCCTGCACAGCTCCAACGCCAATCTCTCTGCACGTCGCCGCTGCGGCCTGACCATGCGCTACTGTACCCCAGATGTGCGCGGCACCATGGGCTGGAACAAGGAGGGCATCCTGATCAGCGGCACCGACCCCGAGGCCCACTGGGGCAACCCGCCCCGACCGGTGCAGGACTACCAGGGAATCTGAGGAGGACTAGCCGTGATCATCACCGCGATCAAGACCGCCGTGGTCAACGCCCAGATGCGCAACTGGGTCTTTGTCAAAGTGGAGACCGACCAACCCGGCCTGTGGGGCTGGGGCGAGGCCTCACTGGAATGGAAGACCCGCAGCGTGGTGGGCGCAGTGGAGGACTTCGCGCCCCTGGTCCTGGGAGAGGACCCCACCCGCATCGAATTCCTCTATCAAAAGATGTACCGCCACTCTTTCTTTCGCATGGGCGTGATCGGCATGTCCGCCATCTCGGGGATCGAGCAGGCCCTCTGGGACATCCTCGGCAAGGATCTCGGCAAGCCGGTGTACCAACTGCTAGGCGGGGCAGTGCGCGACAAGGTGCGCATGTACACCCACCTGGGCGGGGGCGACATGAAGGCAGTGTACGAGACCCAGGGAGCCAATGATCCCCAGATCTTTGTCGACCGCGCCCTAGAGGTGGTGGAAAAAGGGTACAGCGCCGTCAAGGTGTTGCTGACGCCCCCCACCGAAATGCTCAACCCCATAGCCGACTACCGCAGCGCCGAACGCACCATGCAGGCCCTGCGCGAGGCCCTGGGCGAGGGTATTGACATCATGGTCGACTGCCACGGCCGCCACTTTCCGGCCAACGCCCTGGAGTTCTGCCGGGTGCTGGCCCCGTACCGCCCGTACTTCATTGAGGAACCGGTGCCACCCGAAAACATCCCGGCCATGGCCGAGGTGCGACGCGGCAGCCCGGTGCCCATTGCCACCGGCGAACGGCTCTTGACCCGCTTTGCCTTTCGCGAGGTCTTTGAGCAGCAGGCCTGCCATATCATCCAGCCGGACCTGTGCCACTGTGGCGGGCTGTGGGAAGC
>CAMAVQ010000106.1 GCA_945861755.1 Gemmatimonas phototrophica | reverse complement strand
TCCCTGGCCACCCTGGCCATCTCCGGCTTCTACCTGGTGGGGCAGCGCGAACTCTATGCCGACTGGCGGGGACAGATCAAGTACTTGCCCCTGCTGATGGCCATGGGCATGGGCCTGTGTATCAACAACACCCGCGCCGTCATCGAGGGCCTGGTCGGCCACACCAGTCCCTTCCTGCGCACCCCCAAATACGGGGTGATGACGGGGACCAGTCGGCGGGCTTGGCACTATTCCAGCCGCACCACCCTGCTGGTGCTGGCCGAACTGGCCATGGCCGGGTACTTTGCCTTGCTGGTACACCAAGCCTGGAGCATCGGTCTCTATGCCGGGCTGCCCTTCCTGCTGCTCTTCCTCGCCGGTTTCCTCTACACTGGGTTGGCCTCCGCCTTCCAAGGGTGGGGGCGACCTCTATCGGGGTGAACGATTTTCATCTTACATACCCATCAACCATGGACAAAGCGCGATGGCACTAGGTCTGGAACTGACACCCTCGGAACGCCGCAAAGGCAAGCTGTCTGACACCCATCTGCAATGGGCGCTGCGCACCCTGCGCGATACTGGTTTTGCGGTCATCGAGCGGGCATTGCCGGCGGACTGGGTTGCAAAGATGAGGAAAACGTGTGACCGCGACGTGAAGAGGTACCTAAAAGATGAGGCCAACCGCAAGCAGTTTTTGGTAAAGGCCAAAGGACATATCGGCATGCCGCCGGCACAAAAATCTCCGTACATGGATTCGCTCGCCATCGCCAACCCTTACGCGATGCAGATCCTAGACGCTGTGATGGGATCTGATGTCTTCTGTACCTATTACAACACCAATATTACCTGGCCTGGCAGCAGCGTCCAGGTCCTGCATCGGGACACCCGCCTCTTGTTTCCGGAACTTGGCGTCCCGCTGCCCCCCCATACGGTTGTCGTCAACATCACCTTGGTGGATTTTACCGTCGAGAATGGCGCAACCGAAGTTTGGCCCGGCTCCCATCTGATCGTCGACGGGCCCGAGGACAAGGGGATTCTCCTCGAGGAGCGGGCCAGCGCCCTGCCCTCCGTGCGTATGGTGGTCCCCGCTGGATCGCTGGTGGTCCGCGATCTGCGGATGTGGCATCGCGGGATGCCCAATCAGACCGACCTCATCCGCACCATGCTGGCCATCGTCTATTTTCGGAGCTTTATGCACCGCTCGGAGGTGATGGCGATTCCGCCGCAGGTGTGGGCTGCGATGCCGGAAAAAACACAGCGGATATTCAGGTACAACCGGGTTGAGAAAACAGTGAGACGCTCTTGAGTCTATCACTTCATAGTACGGGAGTAGCCATGAATAACTACCGTGTCGGGATTATTGGTTGTGGCAGCATTGCCGGTGTACATGCAAACGGATACCGGGCCGTGCGCAACGCACAAATCGAATTTGTCGCCGGGGCAGACATCAACCCCAAGGGTGCCGGCCCGCAGCACCTGAGTGCGGAGTACGGCATCCGGTTGTACGAGGACTACCACGAGATGCTGGACATGGAGCGCCTCGACTTGGTCAGTATCTGCACCTGGCCGCGCACCCATTGCGAGGCTACACTTGCTGCGGCTGCACACGGGGTAAAGGGCATCGTGTGCGAAAAGCCGATGGCGGTCAGCCTGGCGGAGGCAGACCAGATGATCGAGGCTTGCGAAAAGTCAGGCACAACGCTGGTGGTCGGCCATGTACACCGCTTCGCTCCGCATGCAGTGAAGGCACGAGAGTTGGTCCGACAGGGAGAAATTGGCAAGCTGACTCTGATCTGGGGCCATTGCGCGCTGGATCTGATGAACAACGGCACCCATGTAGTTGACCTGATCAACTTCTTGAACGACGACGTCGAGCCCGTCTGGGTTATGGGACAAATCGACCGCCATCGCCATCTGGAAGGCCGGGGGAATCACCCCGACATGGTGATGGAGGATATGGCCATCGGCCGTGTCGGCTACGCCAATGGGGTGGTTGGTTTGATCGAATTGGGCGAGCGCGCCGACCAGGCCTTCGCCTTTAAACTGATCGGCACCGACGGCATCATTGAAATCAACCGCCCGGATGGTCCAAAGTTGAAGGTGTTATCGGGGTTCCGGCAGCGCGGCTGGCATGCGCCCGACCTGCCCTCCATCCACTCCAACTTTCACAGCGAGATCGAAGAACTCATCGAAACCCTGGAAGGCCGGGCCACCCATCGGGGCAAGGCCCAGAACGGCCGCCGCGCGCTGGAGATCATCATGGGTATTTTTGAATCCTCCCCGCGCCGCGCGGCGCTGGAGTTTCCCATTACCGCCCGTGATTTCGTCCTCGAACGCATGATCCGAGAAGGTACTATCTAGCCATGGCCTTTTGCTAGGACCATTATCCGGACGGTGCTAACCTATGGACCCAACAAAACAGCGAGGGGGTGTCGCGGACATTGACCCTGTTTCGGGAGGCGTTGCCTTGTCTCCATCAGCCTCAATCGAAGTCGCGTTTCGCCGGCTGCGGGGGGTGTATTGGTGGGCTCTAGGCCTGGCGCTGGGCCTCCACCTAATCTTGTTAATAGCCCTAATCACTGGGTCCCCCCAGGGGGAGAACATTCCCGAGCCGGCCAAGGTCAAGTTCTTCACCCGCCGCGATCCCACCCTGACTAAACCGCTGGAATTGCGCAAGGTGCCCCAGCCCCAGAGACAGTTGGTTCGCCGCCAGCTCCAGCCTACTGCCGCGCGCATGGACCAGGTACGGGCCACGGCCGCTTTCGACACCCGCGACCTCATCCTCAACCAGCCCTCGCCGGCCGCCGGCCTGGCCAATCCGTCCCTGCTGATTCCGGGCCAGTCCTCCGGTCCCGAGTTGCCGGCAGCCCTGGGTATGGCAGGGGTGCCCCCCATCGCGCGTACCACCGAGCAGCACATCGACCTGGGTTTGGAGATGCTGGATATCAATAGCATGGACACGGGCCGCTACCGGGCGATGGTGATCCAGGACCCCAAGGACCGGCAGTCCCTGAAGGGGTTTGTGAAGCTCTCCCAAGTGATGTCTGCCCGTGCGGTGTCTACCGGAACGGTGGGTTGGGGCAGTGTCAACGTCAGGCAGGTGGATGCCCTGCGGGATGCGGTGAACGAATACACTGGTCTGCAGGCAGATTTTATTGGCAGCATCTCCTATGACGACGAGCGGTTGTTGGGGGTGCCGGTCATCATCCCTCAGGGGCTTCCCAACGAGAGCGAGATGGCCCAGTTGGCCAGGTATTCGTTGGCGGGAGGATTTGTGATCGGGGATACCTGGGAGTCGGAGGAAGGGAGATTGTTTTGGGCGATCTGGGGGGAGGCCCTGGAGAAGCACGGTGGGTTGGTGCAGGGGCGGGACTTCTGGAATGCGCGCTTGCCAGACGACCACCCCCTCTTCACTTCCTTCTTTGATATCCTGGGAGGCATGACCGCAGGGTATCCCCCCTCACTAGGATTCAAATCCGAACTGAACAAGTGGAACTACCTGATGGGCTACTTCGTCAAGGGTCGGCTGGCGGGGGTCTCGTCCTGCACCGAGTGGGGCTGGATGAAACAGCGCTATGGCGGCGACTCCACTCGCCAGTTACAGGTGGCGGTCAACATCATCATCTACGCCCTCACCCAGGAGGGTTTCATGACCCAGCGCCTCATGCAGATGGTGAAGTAGGATAGGCTTCGAGCCCTTTTTCTTTCAGCCCCTGACCTTCTTGGGCGGCTGCCAGCGCCGCAGTTGTTTCTGCCACACCCGCGCCAGCTCACCCCGAATCGCCAGCACGTCCTTCCACCGATCCCCGAACACCGACAGATAGTACCCGCCCGCAATCTGCTCCGGGCAGACGAAGAGTTCGCGGCCTGCCGGGGCCGCCTCCAGCCAGCAGGCCAGCACTCGCTCGGCGAATTCGAGCCAGTCCAAGAACTCCGGGGTGAACTCGCCCTTGCTATTGAGGGCTGGGATCTGGGCGTGGTGCCCGTTGAAGGGGCGAAAATGCAACTGGTTGGCAAACTGGATCAGGTCGGGCCGCTCGGCCAGCCGGTCCCAGTAGGGCGGGGAGAGGTGTTTGACCACGGCCGGGTGCGAAAAATCCCAGGTCATCTTGAGCGGGCGCTCCTCGGCCTTTTCGTACCCAGCGGCCAGGGCATAGGCCTTCTCCGGGGTTTCAGTGCAGGTGTCGCGGTGTACCTCGACCGACACGTCCATGCCCAGATCGTCGGCGGCGTCCATCAGCCGCCGGGCCACCTCCACCGCGCGCGGGGTGGGCGTGTCGTGGTCGAGCATCTGCACATTGACCACCCGGGCGTGGGCCGCCTTGATGGCCTTGAGCTTGCGGCGGATCTCGGGGATGCCGTTCAGGTCGGTGGTGCAGGCGAAGATCAGGCCCGAGGCCGCCACCTGTTCGGCGTTGACGATGGTGATACGACTGAGAAAGCCATCGAAGCCGGCCTCCTTCACCTGGCGCAATTTGCGCTCGATGCTCCACTCGCCCTTGGCGTCGCCATACCCCCCCAGGCTGCCCAGGGTGGCCATGTGGCGGATCACTGGTTTCTCGGCGCTCTTCTTTTCTGCCACGGGAATCATCTCCTCTTTCAGGGATAGAGTTTCTCGACCGTCTGGATAAGGGCCTGCATGAAGCCCACGCAATGGGCCCGGCCCCGGTGGCCCCAGGGCGAGTCGCCGGCCACATGGGGCACGTGGTCGTCGATCATGAAACCGTCGAAACCCACCTCCCGCAGGGTCTTGATCACCTCGAAGGTGTCCACCTGGCCGCAGTCGATGAAGGTCTCGTGGAAGTTGTGCACCGGCCCGATCACGTCGCGGAAGTGGATGTAAATGATCTGCTGCTGGCCGCCGAAGTGACGGATGGCGCGCATGACATTTTCGTGGCCGCCCATCTCGGACCAGCAGCCCATGCAGAAGTCGAGGCCGTGGTGGGGGCTGGCGAAAGTGTCCATGTTGCGCTTGAAGTCCTCGAAGCTGCTGCAGATGCGGGCGATGCCGCCCAGGGTGTTGCCGGTGGGCGGATCGTCTGGGTGCAGGGCCAGGCGCACATTGGCCTTTTCGGCCACTGGCAGCAGGCGCTCCAGGTACCACTGATAATTGGCCCACATCTCCTCGTGGGTGAAGACGCGGCCGTGGGTGAGCTGCTTCGGATCGTGGGCGGCCAACTCGAAGCGGGTGCCCCGCGCCCCACCGCGCAGCAGGGCCGGCTCGGGGGTGCGCCAGACGCTGTTGGGAATCCAGTGATACCCGAGAATGGGGATACCCGCCCGGCCCATGTTGCGCACCGTGGTAATCATGTGCTCCATTTGCGCCTCGCGCCCCGGCAGGCCGAGCATGATCTTGTCGTAAAAAGGAATGGGCACGTTCTCCAGGGCCATCAGGCGCAGATCAGCGGCATCTGCTCTGGCCTTGAGGGCCGCCAGGTCCTCGTACTCCCATTGTTTGTCGCCGGGGAGCTTAGGGGTGTTCATCAGAAAATCGTCGCACCCCATCTGCTTGATGAAGGCGAGCAACTCGTCTGTCAGTTCGTTGAACTGGCCCAGGCCGACGCGCATCTTGAGGGACATGGCAAGAGATCTCCGGAAAGAGAGGGAGGGATTGCAGAGATTTAGAGCGCGGGGGGAATCTGTCCAATCGAAGGGCCGCCGTCAAGTTGCTGGCGGGGCCGGGAATGCCTGGCGCCGGAAGTGACCTGCAGCCGGTCTTATCGCTACTCCAGCAGGGGCAAATCCAGATAACCCTCCGCCACAAACAAGCTGCCCTCGGTGGTGCCCTGGGGGGTGAGCTGTTCCAGCCGGCGGCCCAGCTCGCGCGCCGGGAGCTGGCCGGCCAGGGCAGCGGCAAAGGCAGCGCCCACCTCCTCCACCTGGGCGGCGGATTCGTGGGCAAACTCTAGACGGAAGTGGCGGATGCCCGCCTCCAGCCAAGAGTCCAGGTGCCGGCTGGCCTCCTGGGCCTCGGCTCCGAACACCGTGTTGCGACAGCCCACGTCGGCCAGCACCGGGTGGGCGCGGCCATTGGTGTCGCGCAGGGCTAGGCGGTGTTTTTCGCAGGGTCGGCCGCAGTCTTTGTAGCTGGTGCCGGTGGACAAAAAACGGCAGAAGACGCAGTGCTCGGTGTGGAAGACAGGCAGGTGCTGGTACGCCACCACCTCCAGCAGCTGCGGTCCGATCTGCCCGGCCAGAACCGCCACCTGGGCGGCGTTGAGATCGTGGGTGGGGGTCAGGCGCTCTAGGCCCAGTTGCAGCAGGGCCTGCGCCGAGAGCACGTTGGCGGCGTTCAGGCTGAAGTCGCCGGTCAGCGGGTGACGGACCAGCGGCTGCAACTGGCGCAAGAGGCCGCCGGCCCGCACCAGCAGGGGGCAGTCCAGTTTGAGCAGGAACTCGGCGATGCGCTCCTCTCCCGGCTTGAGGATGCGCGGGCTGGCCACCCGCACCTCCACCCCGGCGGCCCGCACCTGTGCCACTGCTGGGCGCAGCCCGTACAGATCTAAGTAATCCAGGGTGAGACTGGCCGGCCGCACTGCCAGCGCCCCTTCTAGCTGTTCGGGGGTGCGGACCAGCAGATGCAGCTGCGGGGTCAGGGGCAAAGCGGCCTCGGGGCTCACCTGCCTGAGGGCCGCCTCTAACAAGGACTGCGGTGGGTAGACCTCAACCTCGGGGCGTTCGCCCTGGAGCCGGGCCAACTCCTCCACCGCCTGCCGGCGCAGCGGGCCCAGCAACGAAGCCGGCACAAAAGGGGTTCCCTGCATGTCGAGGTGCAACTCGCCCAATTCGTAGGGCGTGTTGCCCAGCCGCCCCAGCTGTTCGCGCAAAAATGCTTCATCGAGGGCGCGGTTCTGGGCCGGGGCCAGCGCTTGTTCGGCACGCACGGTTGCCCGCACCCGGGGGTCAGCTGCCAACCACCACTCCAGTTCCAGGGGCAACCCCTCACAGGCGCGCACCCGCACCTTCAGGAGTTGGCGGCGCCGGGGTGTTCCGGGTTGGGTATAAGGCAGGGCGGCTTTGTCGATGTCGGGATCGTGGCTGCGCCACACCAAATCACCGGGCCGGATGCGGCCAAAATCCAACTGCCCGTTGCCAAAGCGCAGCTCCACCCCGCCCTGCACCTGCACCACCTGGTACACCCGTCCCCCCTCCTCCCGCTCCTGAGGGCTTCGCCAGTGGGCCGCGTCAAAGACCAGCCCATCCCCCGGCTTGAGCGGCGCCACCCGCTGGGCCGGCGCGGGCGCCACCACCACCCCGTCGGCCAGCACCCGGGCCACCCTGCCCATCAACACCCCGCGGTGGCGCGGCGAGCGCCCGCTCACCACCCGCTGGTGATCGGTGCCCCCGATGAAATAAGGCCCCAGCCCCCGAGAATAGACCTGCTCCAGCTGCAACTCCTCGGCAGGGGTCAGGCTGGAGCGGACCCCGGTCCAGGCCTCATCCACCGCTTTGCGGTACGCACGCGTGGTCAGCGCCACGTACTCGGCGTCTTTGTACCGCCCCTCGATCTTGAGGGCAGAGATCCCCAACGCCACCAACTGCGGCACCTGGTGCAAGGCGTACAGATCGCCGGGAGAGAGCAGGTAGCGCGCCTCGCCCAGGGGTTTGAGTCGCCCATCCACCAGTAGCTCGTAGGGCAACCGGCAGGCCTGGGCGCACTGGCCGCGGTTGGCGCTGCGGCCCCCCCAGGCCTCGGAGGAGAAACACTGCCCCGAATAGGAGACGCACAGGGCCCCGTGTACGAACATCTCCAGCTCGCAGTCGGTCTGGCCGCGCAGCCGGGCGATTTCCTCCAACGACAGTTCGCGGGCCAAGATCACCCGGCTGATGCCAAAGTCCTGGGCCAGACGCACCCCTTCGGCGCTGGTGATACTCATCTGGGTGCTGCCGTGCAGGGCCAGATCGGGGGCGATCTGGGCGGCCAGCCGGGCCATGCCCACGTCCTGCATGATGAGGGCGTCGACCCCGGCCTCGGCGATGGCGGCAATGGCCCTGGCCGCCTCGGGCAGCTCATGGTCAAAGACCAGGGTGTTGAAGGTGAGATAGCCCCGCACCCCGCGCTGATGCAGGGTGCGCATGGCCTGAGGCAGTTCGGCCAGGGAGAAACCCACCTTGGCCCGGGCGGTGAAATGGTTCAGGCCAAAGTAGACCGCGTCGGCGCCGGCTTCTACCGCAGCCTGGAGCTGGGGCCAGTACCCGGCTGGGCTCATCACCTCGGGCGGGCTGACAGGATCAGCTGGGGCCATAACCTGCCTGGTCAGCAGCTAGCGCCCCCGTTTGTCGGGCGTGCGCGTGCGGCGGCCAAAACCCGAGGTCGCCGGGGGTGGGGTGTTGGACACGGTCCGCGAAGCGGCCGACGGCGCCGGGCGCGAGGAGGAACTGCTCTTGGATGGGGACCGGGGCGAACGAGCCGGGCGCGTCGAACTTTCCGAACGAGACGGGCGCGCTGAACCATCCGAACGGGACTTGCGTGCCGGGCCTTCGGAACGACGCCCGGTCTTGGCCTTGGCCCGGGTGCGGTCTTCGGCCTTGTTGGCGCGCATGGCAGCCAGCCGCTCCCCAAGGGGCACCTCCAGCCGCGCCTCGGGGGTGGCCTTGTAGTCGAAATCGGGGATGATCACCCGCGGCAATCGTTTGCCGATGGTCCGCTCAATGCCCCGCAGTTCCCCTTCCTCTTCGGGCGATACAAAGGTGAAGGCGTCGCCGGTCATCTCCGCCCGCCCGGTGCGGCCCACCCGGTGGATATAGTCCTCGGGAGCGGCTGGCACATCGAAGTTCACCACATGCCCCAAAGCCACTACGTCGATGCCGCGGGCGGCGATATCCGTGGCCACCAGCACCCGGTACTTGCCGCTCTTGAATCCGGCCATCACCTCGGTGCGCTGGGCCTGGGAGCGGTTGCCGTGGATGCGTTCGGCCTTGACCCCCTCCTTGATCAGGAATTTGGCCAGGCGGTCAGCCCGGTGTTTGGTGCGGGTGAAGACCAGGGCCTGCCGCATCTCGCCCCGCTCGAGCAGCGCGGCGAACAGGGTGGCCTTGAGATTCTGGGGGACCGGGTACACCGCCTGGGTGATGCCCACCGCCGGGGCTGACTGGCGTTCGATATTGAGGGTGAAGGGATTGCGGAGCATTTCGCTGCTCAGCTGGGCGATGGCCGGCGGAATGGTGGCACTGAAAAAGAGGGTCTGCCGGCGGGTGGGTATGTGGCGCAGGACCCGGCGGATCTGCGGCAGGAAGCCCATGTCCAGCATCCGGTCGCCCTCGTCGAGCACCAGGTATTCGAGCCCGCTGAGTTTGGCGTAGTGGGACTTGAAATGATCCAGCAGCCGTCCTGGGGTGGCGACGATCACATCCACGCCGCTGCGGAAAGCGTGCTCCTGCGGGCCCATGCTCACGCCCCCAAAAATGGCTGCCCCGGTGATGGGGGTGTGTACGGCCAGGTCATTGAGATCTTCCAGCACCTGGGCCGCCAACTCGCGGGTGGGGGTGATCACCAGGGCCCGGGTGGTGCCCCGGGGCTTGTCGATGAGCCGGTGCAGGATGGGCAGGAGAAAGGCGGCGGTTTTGCCGCTGCCGGTCATGGCGCAGGCCAGCATGTCGCGCCCTTCCATGGCCGGGGGAATGGCGTCGGCCTGGATCGGGGTAGGGCGGGTGAAGCCCAGTTCCTTGAGCCCCTTGAGCAGGTCGGGGTGGAGCTTGAGATCATTAAAAGCCATGTATTCCTCAGATTTCAGAATGAGGTGAACCGATTGGCGCCGGACGCTCCGGCGCGACAGGCGCAATGCCCCAACCTATGGGGCGTTGCGGGGGCTGGCCAGGAGTAGGGCAACTAAGCGCGCTCAGCCCAGCAGCTCCATACAGCACTTCTTGTATTTTTTGCCACTGCCACAGGGACAGGGATCGTTGCGGCCCACCGCCGGCCGTTGGTGGCGCACGGTTTCGCCGCGCACCGAACCATCCTGGCGAAAGTTACCCGCGTACACCGACTCGGCCCGCTCGACCAGCCCCCTCCAGCCGGCTGCCCGGGGGAAACGGCCGGTGTCGACTAGGTAGTCGATGAACGCCCGCAGCAATTCGGGAAAGGACTGGCGTGCCTCCAGGGGCAGGTCCAACTGGGCCACCTGCCTGAGGGCCTGTGCCATGCTCTCGGGGGTAATCCGCTCTCCCACCTGGCCGCACCAGAAGACCAAGAGCGGCTCGGCGTGGTCCTTGAGGACCGGCTCCAGCAGGAAGAAATGCTCGGAAGCGCAGTATTCCTGGACCAGATCTGCCAGTTTATCCATCGGCGGATCTTCCCTGAGGGTGGCAAGGCGGCAGGCGGGGCGGCAAAAGGCCCCTATATATTATAATCTTTTTCCGGGGATTTGCGCAGAGGCCAGCCCCTTATCGCGCCAGATAGTTATCTTTGGGCAGCCCAAATATTATGGAAAACCCACTCGCTCCAACCCGCCCCTACCGGGGCTGCTCGCTGCGCGCCATCCTGCTGGGCCTGGGCCTGTCGGCCTTCATGGGCGTGGCCATCCCCTATGGGGACATGATCATCAAGGGCTCGCAGATGGGGGTGTGGAACACCAACCCCGGCGCGCTTTTCCTCTTCTTTGTACTCACCGCCCTGATCAATGTGGGGCTGGGCTTCCTCCGCCGCGACTGGGCCCTGGACAAAAGCGAACTGGCGGTGGTCTACATCCTGTTGTTAGTGGCCAATACCCTGCCGGCCCGCGGTTTTGCCGCCCTGGTGCCGCCCATCGCCACTGGCGCCGCCTATTATGCCAGCCCAGAAAACGACTGGAAGACCCGCCTGCTGCCCCACTTGCCGGGCTGGGCCACGGTGCAGGACGAGCAGGCCATCTGGCAGTACTACGAGGGGATCGACCGCGGCACCGCCATCCCCTGGGGCGCCTGGACCCTACCCATCGCCTGCTGGCTGCTTTTCGGCATGGCCCTCTACCTGGTGATGGTCTGCCTCTCGGTGATCCTGCGCCGGCAGTGGGTGGAACGCGAACGGCTGGTATATCCAATGATGCAGCTGCCCCTGCATATGCTCCAGGACGACGCCCAGCGCTCCCCGCTCACACCCTTCTTCCGCCAACCGGTCATGTGGCTCGGCTTTGCCCTGCCCTTCCTCATGGTCAACATCAACGCCCTGCACGCCTACCTCCCCTACTTCCCCACCCTCACCACCGACTTTGGCGGCATGTTGCTCTTCCGCGACTCAATCTGGGTCAACTTCAGCCTCAGCTTCACCGTGCTGGGCTTCTCGTACCTGATCAGCCGCAATATCGCCGCCGGCCTCACCTTTTTTTATCTGCTCAATGTGCTGGAGCAGGGCACCTTTCGTATGGTCGGTCTCAAGATCGACCCCGGGCCAGTGGGGGCCTTTGGCTACTACGGCCAGGCCATCGTCATTTACCAGGCCATGGGCGGCATGATCGTGTTGGTGCTGATGGGCCTGTGGAACGCCCGCCAGCATCTGCGCCAAGTGTGGCGCAAGGCCCTGACCGGCGACCCGGCCATCGACGACTCGGGGGAGATCCTCTCCTATCGCCATGCCGTCTGGGGCGGACTGGGTGGACTCCTAGTCATGGGTCTCTGGCTCTGGCAGGCCGGCCTGCCCCTGCTGGTGGTGCCGCTGCTGCTCTTCGCCTGCTTCGTGGTCTTTCTCACCATCACCCGCGTGGTGGTCGAAGGCGGGGTGGCAGTGATGTTCCCGCCCATCACCGGACCCGACTTCACCGCCGCCGCCGTGGGCACCAGCCTGCTGGGACCCCGGGGCGGGGCCAGCCTGGCCACCACCTACGTATGGGGCACCGACGTGTTGATCTTGTTGATGGCCGCCTGCAGCAACGGTCTGAAGCTGGCCGAACTGGTCACCCGGCACAAGCGGCGGCTCTTCTGGGCCATCATGGCCACCACCGCCCTGACCATCCTGATGGCGCTGTGGATCAGGCTGGAGATCGGGTACCGGCACGGGGCCATCAACCTCAACTGGTTCTACGCCGACAACTGCGCCCAGTACCCCTACCGCTTTATGGAACTGGTGGTCGCCAATTCGGGCGGGCCGCACCTGGAGGGCCTGATGCAGGTGGGGGTGGGGGCGCTGATCATGGCCGGGCTGGAGTTCCTGCACTACAAGTTCGCCTGGTGGCCCTTCCATCCCCTGGGCTTTCCGATCAGCTCGGCCTTCGGGCCCATGTGGTTCAGCGTCTTTGTGGCTTTCCTGCTCAAGAGCACGGTACTCAAATACGGCGGCCCCACTCTCTATCGCCGCACCCTGCCTTTCTTTTTTGGGCTGATCCTGGGCGAGATCGTGCCGGCGGGGATCTGGCTGCTCATCGACTGCTTCACCGGCAAAAGCGGCAACGTGCTGGGCAGCTTCCTGGGCTGACCGCCTGTCGATGAGGGGAAAGTTGGCGGTGTGGACGGGAAGAGATTAGTATAGGAAAAGAAAGCGCCGGTTTTAGATGCGGGACCAGACACGGGAAAGAGAGGACAAACCATAGATGAACGCACAGTTCACCTTCATTGACTGGCTGATGCTGATCATGCCCACCGTGGCCCTGCTGGTCATCGGCTGGAAGGTGCAGCGGCACATGAAGGCGGTGTCCGACTTCATGTCCGGGGGACGCGTGGCCGGCCGCTATCTGCTGACCACCGCCGACGGGGCCGCCGGTCTGGGACTGATCTCGGTGGTGGCCCTCTTTGAACAGTGGTACAAATCGGGCTTCGCCATCGGTTTCTGGAGCGCGGTCAGCATTCCCATTGGCATGGTGATGGGGCTGGTGGGCTTTGTGACCTACCGCTTCCGCGAAACCCGGGCCATGACCCTGGCCCAGTTCTTTGAGATGCGTTACTCCAAGGAGGTGCGCATCGTCGCCGGGGTGCTGGTCTACCTCTCGGGCCTGATCAACTACGCCATCTTCCCGGCGGTGACCGGCCGCTTCTTCATGTATTACTGCGATCTGCCCCTGAGCTTCAACTTCCTCGGCATCCCCGGCCTGGAGCTGTCCACCTACGGCACCATCATGGCCCTCTCCCTGATCGTGGCCCTGGTCATCGTCATGCTGGGCGGCCAGCTCACCACCATGGTCACTGACTGCGTGCAGTTTATCTATTGCTACTTCATCTACACGGTCATCTTCATCGCCATCTTTGTGTTCTTCAACATGGGTCAGTTCGAAACGGCCATGCTCTCGCGGCCCCCAGGCGAGTCCTTCGTCGATCCCTTCGACACCGACAAACTCACGGACTTCAATATCCTCTACGTGATCCTGGGCATCCTGATGGGCCTGTACCTGCGCCAGGCCTGGCAGGGCAACCAGGGGTTCTACTCGGCAGCCAAAAACGCCCACGAGCAGAAGATGGCCGGGGTGCTGGGCACCTGGCGCAGCGGCTTCATCATGCTGGCCTTCTCGCTTTTGGCCGTAGCCGCCTACACCTTCATGAACCACCCCGACTTCGCCGCCCAAGCCCAGGCGGTGACCGCCGAATTGGCGGCGCGGATCAATTTTGACAACCCGACCACCACCGAGACCATCCGCACCCAGATGTTGGTGCCGGTGGCCCTGCGGCACATCCTGCCCATCGGCATCACCGGGCTTTTCTGCGCCGGCATGCTCTTCCTGGCCGTCAGCACCGACTGCACCTACCTGCACTCCTGGGGCACCATCTTCGTGCAGGACGTGGTCCTGCCCAATAAGAAAAAGCCCTTCACCCCCCACCGGCAGATCTGGGCCCTGCGGCTGTCCATCCTCTTCGTCGCCGTCTTCGCCTGGTTCTTCAGCATGTTCTTCAGCCAGACCACCTATATCTTGATGTTCTTCCAGCTCACCGGGGCGGTGATGTTCAGTTGGGCCGGGGCGCTGATTCTGGGAGGGCTGTACTGGAAGAAGGGCACTACCGAGGCGGCGATGGTGACCATGGTCGTCGGCGCCGCCCTGGCCATCGCCGGCTTCCTCGCCGAGCAGTACTGGCCAGATGCCATCTACCCCTGGCTGAGCGCCAACGCCCCCGGCTTCCTGGCCTGGTTCAAGACTTCGTTGGAAGGCCTGGGGGATGCCCTGCCCATCGCCGAGTGGCACGTGACCCCGGAGCGCTTCCCCATCAGCGGGCAGGAGGTGGCCTTCCTCACTTCTTTCTTCAGCCTGATCGTCTACGTGGTGGTTTCGCTGCTGACTTATAGAGAACCCTTCAACATGGACCGCATGTTGCACCGCGGCGAATACCGCCACGAGGAAGCTGCCGAGATCGTCAACACCGGTATCATCCCCCAGTGGCAGCGCACCTTCCTCGGGATCGACGAGCAGTACACCACGGGCGACCGCCGCATGGCCTGGTCGGTTTTCCTCTGGTCCATGTTCACCTTCGCCCTCTTCCTCTTTGCCGCCGGCTACAACCTGCTCATCGACCGCTGGAGTTCCGAGGGCTGGTTCATCTGGTGGGTGTGGAACTCAGTGTACCTCGCCGCCCTGGTCGGGGCGATCACCACCGTGTGGTTCACCTGGGGCGGCCTGCGCGACCTCAAGGGCCTCTTCAAGAGCCTCAATGCCCTCGAGCGCAACGTGCTCGACGACGGCCGCGTCATCGGCCATGTCAGCGCCGACGACATCGCCAAGGTGGAGCAGGTGGAGCACCGCACCATCGCCGAGGCGCACCAGGCCGAACCGGATAAGAAGAAGGAAGGGGAATAAGGGGGCCGGGGCTCAGCCCTTGGTTCCGGCGCTACGTACCACCTTCAGCAGCGCAGCGCCAAAGCGCTCGGCCTTGGCCGGCCCGATGCCGTGGGCCAGCAGCAACTCGTCGAGATTGGCCGGGCGCAGGAGGGCGATATCGCGCAGGGTGCGGTCGCTGGCGATTACGTAGGGCGGCACCTCTTCCTCCCGCGCCGTTTCGATGCGGAAGGCGCGCAGGGCCTCGAAGAGTTCCCGGCCCGCCACGTCCAACCCGGCGGCCTTTTCCTCGCCGGCGCGGCGCACCTTGCGGGAACGCCCAGCGGGCGCCTCCTCGGCCGGTGCATCGAGCGGGGGCAAGAGCAGGCGGGCCGGCCGCCGGGCGTGGATCACCGCCCTGCCCTCCTCGGTGATCACCACTACTGGGTGTTCCCCGCCCTGGAAGTCGGCCCAGCCGGCAGTGACGCAGCGGCGCAAGAGCCGCAGCAACCACTCCTCGGGATACTCGCGCAGGGTGCCGAAGGTGGG
>CAMAVQ010000105.1 GCA_945861755.1 Gemmatimonas phototrophica | reverse complement strand
TGGCGCAGATTCAGGTCGGGCAGGGGAAGGTCGGGCCTGGGCTGGGGGACCACATCCCCGGTGAGTTGGAAGACCAGCCCGAGGTGTTCGAGGAGCGCATACACGGCGTAGAGGTCGCCAGCCTCATCGTTGCCGCCGCACAGGAGCACGGTCCGGTTCTCGATCACCACCCGGCGCAACAGGTAACCCTCGGGTGCGAGGGCGGTGAAATCCGCCAGCCCCAGGCGCTGGACTTCGGCGGCCAGGGGGTTGTGGCCGGGACCACCCAAGGCCAGCAGCGGGATTTCCGCCGGCAAGGCGTCGTTTGCCACCATAGGCAGGTGGGTGCCGGCGAGTTTGCCCAGGCCGGTCTGCAATTCCTCGATCATCCAGGCGCGGAATGTGTCAGACGATTTGCCAGACACGATGGCGGCCACGGGTTGGCCACCGCGGACGAGGTAGGGCTGTTCCATCTCCATGGTCTTCAGCTTCCGCCCCCCTCGGTCTCCAGCCACACCGGCCCCAGCAACCCGCTCCACATCGCCGACATCGGCCATTCCTTCAACACCGCCCCCTGGTCACCGCGTTGCAGGGAGAGGAAGTTGGCCAGGCCGTTGCTGACCAGTACTTCGAGCTGGTTCTGCCCCTGGCGCAGGGCATCACTCACCTCGAAGCGGAAGGGACGCCAAATCCGCTCGCCCAGTTCCTGGCCGTTGAGGGTGAGGGCGGCGGCCTGCTCGACCCGGCCCAGGTTCAGCCAGATGGGGCCGGCGGGCAGGGGTTGGTCCACCACAAAGGTGCACCGGTACCGCGCCGAACCGCTGAAGAAGCCCATGCCCCATCGCCACCAGGGCTGCAGAGCGCTGGTGGGTCCGATGGGGCGCTCGCTCAGGTCGTAGCGGTGATCGTGGGGGCCGAGGTAGGGGTTATCGGTGTTGGGCAGGAACTCGACGGTCCAGGAGCCCTCCACCTGTACCCAGGGCGCTGATGGGGTCGGCAGAGGGCGCGGAGCGGGGCTGGCAGCGCCAAAGACTATGGCGTACGCCTGGTACGGGTCGAAGGGGAGTTCGAGCCAGGTGCCGCCCTGGTCCGGCGTGCCGGCCGGAAGGGGGTGGTGTTCCCCGGTCTCCGGGTCCCAGAGCTGGGCTTTACCCTCGGCCCTGAACCACACCCGCCAGGTCTCGGCCTGGCCGGAGTGGCTGGCCAAAAAGAAGAGCCGGCCCTGATCCAGCACCCGCTGCTGATAGTACAAGTTGCGCTCCGGACCGCGGCCAGCAACCTGGGCGATCCGAAAATCTGCGGGCAGCACCGAGAGCACCCCAGACCAGTCAGGGCCCGCTTCTACCAGGCCGTGGGTGCGCAGGGTCTGCACGCCGGCGGTGATGGCGGCATCTGGGTGCTCCGCATCCCGAGAGGCCGTGGGCAGGTCGCCGCAGGCCACCACCACCACCCCGGCCTGCAGGCCCGCTTTCAGTTGGGTGAGGGTCTGCAAGTGGCAGATGGAGGTGTGCGGCAGCACCACGGCCCGGTACTGTGCCGCGTCGATGTTCAATGCGCCCCCGGCGATGGTAGCCTGATGCAGGGCCTGCTCGTCGATGAAGTCGAAGTCAAGCTGATTTTCGGTGAGGAAGGCGGCTACCGCCTCGATGTGGGCCCGGAGCCGGTCCAATTCGGGCAGCGGCGGCAGGGGATGGACGGGCGGCTTCAGCCACACGCCCTCCGGGTACACGGTCTGGGCCCAGACCGTGGCCGTGGGGTAGAGCAGGGCCACCGGGGCCTGGCGGCGGCCTGCCTGCACCAGTTCGCTCAGTCGCCCGACGTACTCGCTGTACACGTGGTAGTGCTGCCACTGGGGGGTCTGCCAGAAGATGGTGGGGTGGAGGATACCGGCAGCCCCTTCATCCGGGTTGAGGTAACACAGATGCAGGATCAGCAGGTCGATGCCGTTGACAAAGTACCAGTTCACCAGCCACTTGAGTTGCTCGTAGGTCCAGACTGGGCCCAGGCCGCCAAAGGCCTCGATCAGGACGCGGGACCGGCCGCCCAGGACCGCAGCCGAGGCGGCCATCTTGAGTTCGCTGACCGGGATCTTGCCTGCCCCGCAGGTCCAATCCACCCCCGGTACCCCCACCGCGGCCAGGGTGCGCAGGGGATCGGGTTGCCACAACACCCCGGCGGCCAATCCCCAGGGCCAGTTCTGCCAGAGGTGTCCCCCGTAATTGGCCCCGTGTTCCTCACACCAGCGGCGCTGGTGGGTAAAGAAGCGCTCGGTGTAGAGTTCCGCGATCACCTGGTGGTAGTCGCAGCGGAAACGCTGGGTGCTCGGGCCGGCCTCGGCGAAGAGCGCTGGCAGATGGGGCTGGGGGTTGTACCCCTTGCGGCGCAGGAATTCGGCGGCAAGGTCGGCGCACCAGCCGGGGGGTTCGAAAAGGGCCGGCTCGTCGGTGAAGACGCCGGTGATGGTGGCGCCCATCTCCCCGGGCAGTTTGACCAGGTATTGCTCGTGGGTCGCGTCCACAAAGGCGCGCATGGCCTTCTCGTCGAGGCGATTGATCTCGCCCCGGCCAAAACCCTGGCCCAGCCGGTGTACCCCGGTCCGGCCTGGGGTCGAGCCGACCCGCAATAGGAGCAGTTCTTCGTCGCGGGGCACGGCATTCCAGGCCGAGGCGGGCAGCGGTTCTAGACCGGGCAGCGTGTACGCCCCGACCAACTGCTCTTGCGGCAGGGCCTGACCAGTGCGCACTTGCAGGCGCGAGGCCTGCAGACCCACCGAGGCAAAGCCCGGCTCCCCGGAAAGGGTCATGGCCGCCGAGCCGCTGGGGCAGCCGCATTCGTCGGCGATCCAGAGCTGGAGTCCCAGCCGGCGCGCGCTGGCGCAGATGTGGCTCATGAACGCCCAATAGGGATCGCGCAGATAGGTGTCACCCCCGTCGAACATCGGCAAGGTGCAGATGACCGCCACGCCCTGGCGCTTGAACTCCCCGAGCTGCCGGTGGAGTTCCTCTGGGCCGACGCGGCCCGGCTCGTTGAACAACCAGAAGGGGATGGGGCGGGCGGTAGGGCCGGGGGCTGCGAATCGGTTGGCCAGGTCAAGAAAGGTCTTGCTGCCGGTGATACCGGGGTTGTTCATCGTCTTCCTCAGAGTATGGTTTGAGCACCTGTAGCTAATGAGCGTCGGGGATGAGGGAGGAGGCCAGAGGGTGGGCCGGGAGTTGCCACTCTTTGCGTTTCACGGGTGGACCAGCCTCCAGCGGCCGGTACGGCAGGGGCTGACCATTGCGGGTCAGGGTATCCAGGTCTTCCCCCAGGGCCTGGCAGAGCTGGCCCTGCTCAAAGGCCAGTATCACCATGCCCCCGCCGCGCAGGTAATAGCGGTCCTGGCCCCGTTGCACGAAGCCATGCAGCTCACCCCGGGACTTGGCCATGGCCAGCAGGTACTGCCGTCCCTCGCCCTCGTAGACCCGCCAGTACGCATCGGCCAGATCAACGGCAAAGGCGGCGGTTGCCGGCGCAGGCTGCATCAGCGCGGCGAGGTGTTCCTGCGGGTCCAACCCGGTCAGGTAGTAGACCTCGCGATCTCGGGCTCTGGCGCCAAACATCGCCCCCTCGGTGTCGATGAGGGCTTCGGCGCCGGCCAGTTCGAGGGGGTAGGCGAAGTCGATGCGGGTGGGCCGGGCGTACACGATCAGCTCGGCGGCGGACTGCGCGCCGCCCGGCGCTCCCAGGCGGGCGTGCAGCACCGCCAGGTACTCGGCAGTGGGGAGCGGCGCGATGCCGCTGAGCGCCGCAAAGGCAGCCACCAGGTCCTCGCCCGTGGTGGTGCAGGCCGGCGGTGGGCCGACAAAGATCAGCCGGCCCCCGGCGGCGGCAAAGGCCTGGGCCTTTGCCCACAATGCGGCGGGCAGCATGGTGGCGTAGGCAAAGACCAGGGTTCGGTACGCGCCCATGCGGGTGTGCCAGCAGCCCTCGCGGATCTCGCCCTCGATCAGCAATGCGGAACTGGTGAAGTCGAAGGGCAGATTGCGCTCCTGGAAGAGGAAACTGGTGTTGATGGCAAAGGTCTTCCAATACAGGGCCAGGGAGGAATCGTTGAGGCGGGCGGTGCCTTCCCAGCCGTGCCAGATGGCGGTGTCCGGGTGATTCTGGGCTCCGGCGAGGAAGGCGCTGACTTGGGTCAGCCGACTGGCCCCATCCACCTGGCCCTGCCATTGCCGGCCCAGGGGATAGCAGTTGGGCTGCTCGCACTGGTCGCCGTAGTTCATGGCGAACCAGTCCACCCGGTGCAGGGCCATCAGCCGAGTCTGGAAGTCCTGCTCGCGGCGGGTGGTGCCCCAGTTGTAGCAGTTGGAGAAGGCCAGGCCCTGGTGATAGGCCTTGCCCAGGGAGCTGGCCAATTGCAGGGTGTAAGCCACCATGCGCGGGTCCCACCAGTACCCGTCCACAAACCCGGCGCTCATGTGCTGGGTGAGGGTGAAGTAGTCAAAGCAGCCGGCGCGGAAATCCCACGAGGCCCCCTCTCCGGTCCAGGTGTGATGGGTGCCCAGGCCGATCTGGGGACCGAAACAGGCGCGGGCCCGGTCGTTGAAGCGCTGCTGCAGGCCGCGCAGGGCCTCGGTCATGGTGGCGTAGTAGTCGTGGCGGACCTGGGCCGTGGCCGCTGGATCGCCCTCCTCGTCGAGCAAGTAGATCCGGTCGAGCAGGTCGTAGCCGTGGCGTTGTTGGAAGAGCCGCGCGAAGCCAGGCCCCGCCTTGTAGCTGGCCCCCCATTCTCCGGACTGGCCCAGCGGCTCGTCCCAGACGATGCCGCCGGCCGGGAGATCACGGTACAGTTCGAGGATCCGGGCCAGTTCCCCGTCGTATTCGGGGCAGGTGGCGTCGGCGTGTTGCCAGACCCGGAACCCCGCGTAGACGATCAACTCCCCTTGCAGGTCAGTGCGGCCCTCCAGTTCCCACAGGACGCGGCCATTGACCGGTCGGTGGGGTACGAACTCCACCTCGCGCTGGTGCAGGTCGCCGTACGCGTCGTAGAAGAAATCAGCTGCGTAGTCGAGGTTGTCGAGGCGGCGCACTCCGGACTCGTTCCGCAGGAAGGCCGCCTGCACCCCGATGAAGGAGGGCCAGTAGCCAAAAATGGCAAAGGGCTGTTGGAAGCGGATCTGGAAACGCCCCCCGGCGATGCGGGCCGCCCCGCGGACCAACTGGATCTGGGCCAGGTCCGGATGCCGGCGCACCACCAGGGTGCCCATGCCCAACTCGGGCTGGATGGGCAGCAGGAGGTCTAGGCCCAGGCGGCGGGCCTCGGCGCAGCCCAGCCCGACGCTGCGGATGAAGCGCGGGTCATCGAGTTCGTACACGGATTGGCGTCTGAAGGCCACCACGGTTCGGAAGCCGGCGGCGGCGATCTCTTGCATAGCCCGCACCACGCGCTCAGGCTGGCTGACATGGTGGTCGTCGAAGTAGAAACTGATCGCAGGGGCTTTCATCGGCGGGCCGGTTTCAGTTTTCCAGAGAAAGGGTCGGAGAATCGATACCAAAGGCGATTCCCACCTCGACCCCGGATCGGCCGGGGGGGGGTGGCACTGCGCAGAATGAAAAGCATAGGGTCTCAGTCTGTCAACCAACAAGGAAATCAGCCTGCGTGCCGGGCAGGATTCGCCGATAGTCTCAATCAGATGCCAGCGTATTGACCACCCCTGGTCGAGTCTCTACCTTCAAGGCGGTTCGGCAAAATACGGAGAAGAGAGGATGAAAAACGAATTCTTCAAAGGTCATGGGCTGGGCAACGATTACATCGCCGTGGATCCCCAGAAACTGGATTTCAAGCTCACCCCGCGCATCATCCGCGCCATCTGCGACCGCAACTGGGGGGTAGGCAGCGACGGTATCCTGGCCCTGGCATCCTCCAAAAAGGCGGACTTCGGCCTGCGCATCTACAACCCCGACGGCAGCGAAGCGGAGAAATCGGGCAACGGCCTGCGCATCTTTGGACGCTACGTGTACGCCACGCGGCAGACCCGCAAGAAAGAGTTCAGTGTCGAGACCAAGGGCGGCCTCGTGCAGATGGAATTGCACCTGGATGGGCACGGCGATCCAGAAGCGGCTACCGTGGAGATGGGGCAGGCCACCTTTCGGCCCCAGGCCCTGCCCTGTACCCTGGGGGTGGAGGAACTGATTCAGCAGCCCATCGAGGCGGCGGGCCAAAAGTTGCGCTTCACCGGGGTGAGCGTGGGCAATCCCCACTGTGTGGTGTGGAAGGAAAAAGGCCAACACTGGAGCCGGGAGGAATTGCTGGCCCTGGGCCCGCAGTTGGAGAACCATCCGCTCTTTCCCCGGCGTATCAATGTGCAGCTGGCCGTGCCTGTGGGGCCCAAGTCGATCTACATTCTCATCTGGGAGCGTGGGGCCGGCGAGACCCTGGCTTCGGGCTCCTCGGCCTGCGCTGCGGCCAGCGCCGCCGTGCGCCTGGGCCTGGTCAAAAGCCCGGTGACGGTCAAGGCGCCCGGTGGCAACCTGTTTATCGACGTTGGCGCGGATTTTGCCCTTACCATGAAGGGGCCGGTGGCCGAGGTGGCGCGCGGCACCTTCAGCCCGCCCTTCATCCGCACCCTGCGCCGATGAAGGGGGAAATGGCAGCGGCGCTGCACCTGGCCTGGACCCGCAAGCTGGGGCAGTGGTGGGCGCATTACAACGAGGGATACCTGGGCGGAGCGCTCAAGCCCCCGCTGATCCGCCTGGGTGAAGGCAGGGAGCAGCTGGGGCTATGGGAGGGCCGCAGCCGGCGGCTGACCATCGCGCTGCACCATCTGCAAGAGTACCCCTGGCTGGAGGTGATGGAGACCTTGCGCCACGAGATGGCCCACCAGTACGCCCAGGAGGTGCTGAAGGTCGCCGCCGAGGCCCCTCATGGGGCGGCCTTCAGGCAGGCCTGCCAGCGCCTGCGCTGCAGCCCCAGAGCCAGTTACCAGGAAGGGGAGGAGCGGCCCGAAGACGAGCGGGTGCTGCGGGTGCTCAAGAAGGTCCTCTCGCTGGCCTCCAGCCCCAACGAAAACGAGGCCCAGGCCGCAGTCAACAAGGCCCGCCGGCTGCTGCTCCAATACAACCTGGACATCGTCGAACTGGATCGGGAGCGGGGTTTTGCCTGCCGCAGCGTGGGACCGGTCAAGGCCAGGCACACCTCCCACGAGATGTGGCTGCCGATGCTGCTGCACGAATACTTTTTTGTCGAGGTGCTCTGGGCACCCACCTACCAGCCCCAGCTCGACCGCGAGGGCAGCGTGCTGCAACTCTACGGCACCCCGGCCAACCTCGACATGGCCGAATATGTCTACGTTTTCCTCAGCGGCCTGCTCGAACAGCTCTGGGTCGCGTACAAGGAGCGCCAAGGCCTGCGGGGCGAGCGCCAGCGGCAGTCCTACTACGTCGGGGTGCTGCAGGGGGTGTACGGCGCCTTGCGCGATCAGGAGGCGCGGATCCACGCCAGCCAGGCTCTGGTGTGGAAGGGCGATCCCCGCCTCCAGGAATACTACCGCTACCTGAATCCAAGAGTGCGGGTGCGCCGGGGCGGCGGGGTGGCGGCCACTCCCGCGTACCAGGACGGGATGGAGGAGGGCCGGCGGGTGCGCATCCACCGCCCCCTGCACGAACGCCGGGACACTGCCGGCGGGCTGCTCCTCGCCCCCTGATCCATGCATTTATCCCGATCCATAGTTCTCCTGATGCTGCTGGGGGCGCTGCCCTGCCAGGGGCAGTTTGCCGATTTCGGCAAGAACAAGGTCCAGTACTTCCCCTTCAGCTGGCTGAAGATGGCCACGCCTCACTTCGACCTCTATTTCTATCCCGAGGAGGAGGAGTTGGCCGGGTACGCGGCGGCCATGGCTGAGGAGAAGTTTGCGGACCTGGAGCGCAAATTTGGCCATACGGTCCAGCGTCGGGTGCCGCTGATCCTCTACTCTTCCCATATCTACTTTGAGCAGACCAACATCATCCCCAGCCTGCTGCCCGAGGGGGTGGCGGGATTCACCGAGTTCCTCAAGGGCCGGGTGGCCCTGCCGCTGAGCAACTCCCTGCCCGAATTTGAGCGAGTGCTCCATCACGAACTCGTACACGTTTTCATGTATGACCTTCTCAGCCAGGTGCTGCGCCGCCGGGGCATCGTCGAGCACCGCGCCGCACCGCTGTGGTTTTCCGAGGGGCTGGCCGAATACTGGTCCGGGGAGTTGGACCCCTTCGGCGACATGATCCTGCGCGACGCGCTTTTTTCGGGCCAACTGGCGTCCCTGGCCCAGATGTTCCAGATCGAGGGCACCTATCAGATGTACAAGGAGGGGCATTCCCTCTGTGCGTACCTGGCCCGCACCTACGGCGAGCAGATCTTCAACCGCCTATTTGAGAGCTGGTGGCTGGACGAGGATTTCGACCAGGTCTTCAAGCTCTGCACCGGCCAAACCATGGAGCAGTTGGATGAGGCCTGGCAGCGCGACCTGCGCCTGCGGTACCTGGGCGACGTGGAGAAGAGCGATCCGCCGGCCAAACAGGGCAAAGCGCTGACCAGCACCGGGTTCAACCTCAAGCCGGCGATCGTGCCCGGCGACAGTCTGCGTTATATTTTTTTTAGCAACCGCCAGGGATACACCTGTATTGCCCAGGCCTACTTGGAGGGCGGCCGGCAGCGGGTGGTGGTCGAAGGGGAGCGAAGCGCGGATTTCGAGTCCTTTCATGCCCTGTCCACCCGCCCGGCGGTATCGGCGGATGGCCGCTGGCTGGCCTTTGTCGCCAAACGCAAGGGCCAGGACAACCTTTATGTGTGGGATCTGCGCCAGGAGCGGGAGGTGCACCGTTTTGAATTCGCCGACCTGGTGGCGTTGGCTTCGCCGGCCTTTTCTCCCGACGGGGGCCAGTTGGTATTTTCGGGAACCGACCGGGGCGGGTTTGCCGACCTCTACACCATGGAAGTGGAGAGTGGCAGGCTCACCCGACTCACCGACGACCTCTACCACGACCGCGATCCGGCCTGGTCCCCGGATGGACAGTGGCTTGCCTTCAGCTCGGACCGAGGGGAGAAGGGCCGGCAGGGCAGGTACCACCTCTTTCTCTGGCACCTGAACCGCGGTCAACTGCTGCCCCTGACGCAAGGCGGGCAGAGTGAGACCGAGCCGGCCTGGGACCCGGCGGGCAAACGCCTGGCCTACCGCGCCGACGACGGTGGGATTTACAATCTCAAGGTCGCCCAGGTGGAGATGGGGGAGGGTGGGGCGCGTTTCGCTCCCCTTCAGCTGACCCGGGTGTTGGGCGGGGCCTTTGATCCGGCCTGGCTGCCCGATGGGAAAGGGTTGCTCTACACCGGATATGAGAAAGGCGGATTTCAGATCTACCGCCTGGCCGTGCCCGAGGCAGACAGCGCGGTCTGGGAACCGGCCCCCAGCGTGGCCGGCTGGACCCTGCAGGGCGCTGCCGAACCCTATGCCCGCATGGACTACCACCGAAAGATGTCCCTGGATGTGGCCCAGAGTCAGATCTCCCAGGACCCGCTTTTTGGCACTTCGGGGGGGATCCAGTTGGGGGTGAGCGACGTGTTGGGCAACGATCAGTACTACTTTATTGTCTCCCACATCTCCGGCAGTCAGACCGGGTTTTTCGACGGCCTGAACCTGGCCTTCAGCCGGGTACATCTGGGCCGGCGGGTCAACTTTGCCTGGGGCGGGTTTCACCTCAACGACCGCTATACCAGTTTGTACGGTCGTTTTGTGCGGGAAAAGCGCACCGGCGCTTTTGTCGACCTGAGTTACCCCTTCTCCCGCTTTAAGCGAGTGGATGTCGAGTTGTCGCTGCGCCAGGCCAACATCGACCGTCAGTTCGAGGGCCAGCAGCTCACCGGCTGGCTGATGACCAATTCCCTCAATTTTACCCACGATAGCAGTATGTGGGTACTCACCGGGCCCCTGGCCGGCACCCGCTACAGCTTTGGGCTGGGGCAGACCGTGGACTTCAAGACCTCGCGGCGCTTTAATCTGAATCTCACCGGGGACTACCGGCAGTACCTGCGCCTGGGCCAGCGCAACTGCCTGGCCTTGCGCCTGATGGGCCGGCACAGCCGGGGGGAGGTGCCCGAGTATGTCTCCATGGGCGGGAGTTGGACCCTGCGCGGGTACCCATGGCGTTCCCTGTGGGGCCGCAACCTGGCTCTGGCCAATGCCGAGTTGCGTTTTCCTCTGGTAGACCGGCTGGTGGTCAGTCTGCCTATTGGCGACATCGATTTGAGTACCTTTCGCGGCGCCTTCTTCGTCGACGGCGGCAATGCCTGGAATGGGCAGTTCGGGTCCTGGAAAGGCAGCCTGGGCGGCGGGATCAGGCTGGGGTTGGGCGGCGTCTTCGTCTTTCGCCTCGACGGGACCCGGCGCACGGATTTCAAATCCATAGACAACGACACGCACTGGGACTTCTTCTTTGGCTGGGACTTCTGATGAGGGCGGCCATTGGAGTGCTGGCAATGCTGTTGACCGCCGGGTGTGCCGGTAAGCTCTTCTATCTGCCCTTGCCCGGAGGCACGGCGGTGGAGTGGTCTCAGTGGGGAGGAGGTCCGGAGGGCCGCGCCCGGGTGTTGGGGGCCCCGGATGCGCCGCTGCGCCTGCTCTGGCAGCAGTCCCTGGGCGCCGCACCCGTGGGCAGCCCCCTGGTAGAGGGGGAACTCATCCTGCAACTGAGCGCCGGTCCCTCGCTGCTGGCCTTTGACCGGTACCGCGGCCAGCGCCTGGGCCGCCGCGGTCTAGACGCCCAGGTGAGTGCGGCGGGGATGTTGCTGGGCACCCGGCTGGTGGCGGGCGAAGCGGGACCCAAGCCAGTCCTGCGCAGCTACGAGCGATGGGAGAACAAGGTAGCCTGGACCTACAAAGGACTGGCCTGTGCCCCGTTGACCGGCCGTGGGGACACCCTGCTGGCGGCGCTGAACTCGGGCATGGTGGTGGCGCTGGACGGGGCTACAGGCAAGTGCCTGTGGCAGGTGCAGTTGGGCGGCCCGCTGTGGGCGGCGCCGGCGCTGGGTGCCGATGCCGTTTTTGTTGGCGACGGCGGCCAGGGGCTGGTGGCGCTGGAACTGGCAGGGGGTACGCAGCGCTGGCAGCAGGACCTGGGGGCGCCGTTGCGGGCGGTGGTGGTGGGTGAGGGTCTGGTTTACGCCGCCACGGCTAGGGGCACGGTGCTGGCGTGCAGCGCAGATTCTGGGTCGGTCCGCTGGCGCACCGAATTGAAGGTACTCCCGGCCGCGGGCATGGCCCTGGTTGGCGGGGTGCTGGCGCTGGGGGCGGCGGATTGCAGCCTCTACGGAGTGGAGGCCCAGACCGGGCAGTTGCGCTGGCAATTCAGCACCGAGGGGGTGGTGAGTGGGGCGCCGGCGGGCAGTGCGGGGGTCTTCTACGCGGGCAGCAGCGGGGGGTATCTCTATGCAGTGGAGCGCGAGACCGGTCGGCTGGCGTGGAAGTACCAGCTCGACGGCCCGGCGCTGCAGCCGGTGGCCCTGGGCGAGGGGCTGGTGGCGGTGGCTACCGAGGAAGGGACGCTTTATGTCTTTGGCAAGTAGGCTCTGCCTGGTGGTGGTGTTGCTCTGTCAGGGAGGCGTTGCTGCCCAGGATGCGAAGTTGCTTTCAGTCAAGCTGCCGCTTCGCCAGCAAAAGCTAGTGGAGGGCCACTGGGGTTCTACCGCGACGGGGGCCACGCCCCATACGTTGGGGCGTGGCATGCCATTCCGGCCTTTTCCCAGGCGCGTCCCGCCGCACCCCAACGTATGGGGTGCGGCGCCGTATTCGCGGGGCGGCCCTACGACCCGGCCCCCGCAACACCATCTATATGGTATTGCGTCCCCTCGCTCGCATAGCTCCGCTACCCGGCCCCCCACCACGCGGACTTCCCTACCCGGCCACTCCCCGGAAAAGGCCTCCAGGGTCATCTCTCCGTCCCTCAGTCTCCGCAATTTCGAGGTGGATAACACCTCCGCTGCCAAACCCCGCGAATCGCGGTTGCGGCCACGGCTGTACTGGAGCATGGGGCTGGCCCTGGCGGCTGGGGGGGCGGCGTGGTGGAGTGGGCACCGGGCCGATCGCGCCTACGATAAGTACCTTCACTCGGCAGGTCGGCAACGCCAAGACGAGCAGTTCCGCCGGGCCGAGCGCTACGACCGACTCGCGGGCGGGGCCTTTGTCTTCATGGAAGCGGGAATTGTGCTGACCACCTATCTGGTGTTTTTTTAATATGTATAAGGTAGGGGTGTTGCTCTGTTGCCTGGCCTGGGCTGGCATTGGCTGTTCGGACCGGCAGCATCGCAATCCGCTAGATCCTCAAGTCGCGGACCCCGCGCTGGACCTCGTTCCGCTGGAGGCGGTGGCCGGGAATCGGGAAGTCAAACTGCGCTGGGATTACCGGGCCTTTGCGGATGTGAGTGGATATCGGCTCTACCGCCGGGTCGGCGATGGGGGCTGGGATCTGTTCCGAGAACTGGGCCCCGATGCCCACAGCTTTGACGACTTGCAGGTCGAAAACGGGACCACTTATGCGTACCAGCTAGCCCTGTTGATCCGGGGAGAGGGCGAACGCCTGCAGCAGCCCCTGAAGCAGGCCACCCCGGGACCGCAGGCGGGCTGGGTGGCAGACATGGGCAGCGGCGTGGTCTGGCGGATCAGCCCGGATAATCGGGCCGCCTTTTTCGGCCAAGGGCGTTTCCCGGGGTTGAATGCGCTGGGGGTGGACCGGCGGGACGGGTCCTGCTGGGTGAGCGACCGCTTTTTCCGGGGGCTGGTGCGGATCAGCGCCACCGGCGAGGCGACCGAATATCCGGCAGCGGTTGGGGAGGCCGGCCTCCTGAGTATCGACCCGGACCAACAGCTGGGGTGGCTGGTGGACAACCTCCGCCAGACCGTGTCCTGGTTCCCTCTCGCCCCCTTGGCAGACTCCCTGGAGCTAGCGGTGGTGGATGCCCGCTTCGAGGGCCTGAGGGTGGTGAAGGCCTGGCAGGGCAGTTGCTGGATCGGGGCTTCCGGTCGGGTGCTGCACTACTGGAGGGAAGAGGCGCGGCGTATGCAGTGGGAGGTGGAGCGGCCCACAGCCCTGGCGCCCACGGCAGAAGGCGGGGCCTGGGCCCTGGTGCGCGGGGGCCAGGCTTTGGTGTACCTGGAACCCCAGGGTGGGATTCGCGAGGTGGCACTGCCCTTTGCCGAGGGGGTTGCGGTGGAGGCCGATCCGCAGAGCGGGGGCTGCTGGGTAGCCGGGACGGAAGAGGTGGTTTTGTTGGCCCTGGACGGCACTTCATTGGCCCAGTGGGACGGAGGGCGGGGTTTAACTGGCCTGGCCCTGGACGGGGTGCACGGCCACCTCTGGCTGACGACCCTGGGCACCTTGCTCAAACTGACACCTGAGGGTCAGGTGCTGTCGCGCCTCGGGGGATTTGCCTACCTGGGCGGCATCGAAGTAGATCCAGGAACACCGAGATAGGATGGGAAAGGTGCGATGATATTCAGCATGACCGGATTTGGCGGCGGGACGGCGGAGGGCCAGGGCTTGGCGGCTAGGGCGGAGGTGCGGGCGGTCAATAGCCGCTTCTGCGAAATCCAGCTGCGCTGCCCTTCGCGCCTACAGGCGCTCGAAGCACAGTTGCGCGAGCGGGTGGCCGGCCGCGTGACCAGGGGCAAGGTTTCGGTCATCGTCGAGTGGGAGGAGCAGGGGGCAAGCGCAACGCTGCCCACCCTCGACGAAGAGACGGCCAGGAATTACCTGCGGGAGCTGGAACGTCTGCGCCAGTTGGGCGATTTGGACGGCAAGCCGGATCTGGCGCTGGTAGCCTGCCTGCCCGGCGTGTTCAAGGTGGCGGCCACCGCTGAGGTGGCGCCCGAGGCCGAGGAACTGGTGCTGCAGGCCCTCGACCTGGCGCTGGACGACTTTGACCAGATGCGGCGGTCCGAAGGGGCGGCCCTGGTCGCCGACCTGCGCGCCCGGGTAAAAATAATCGAGGAGCGCCTGGACCAGATCGCCGAGTGGGCGGCAGCGGCCAGGCAGCGGCTTCAGGTCCAGTTGCGCCAGAAGGTCGAGGCTTTGCTGCGTCCGGGCGAGATCCCCGAGGAAAGGTTGGCCCTGGAGGTGGTCCTGCTGGCCGAGCGCAGCGACATCGCCGAAGAGGTGGTGCGCTTTCACAGCCACAATATCCAGTTCCTCGCCACCCTCGACAAAGGTGGGGAGGTGGGCCGGCGGCTCAATTTTCTGCTCCAGGAGCAGAACCGCGAGGCCAACACCATCAGCTCCAAGGCCAGCGAGTCCCAGATCGTACATTTGGCCGTGGAGATCAAGGAGGAAGTCGAGCGCCTGCGCGAGCAGGTGCAGAATCTGGCCTGAGGAGGGGAAGGTGGCGATCATCACCGTCAGTGGCCTGCCTGGCAGCGGCACCAGCACTACCTGCAAACTGCTGCAGGAAAAACTGGGCTGGCCCTATGTGAATGCCGGGGATTTTTTCCGACTGCTGGCCACTGACCACGGAATCTCCCTGGCCGAAATGGGCCGGCGCGCCGAGGCCGACGGTCAGGTGGATCGCCAGCTGGACGAACGTATGGTCCAGTTGGCCCGGCAGGAATCCCTGTTGATAATGGAAGGGCGTCTGACCGGTTGGATGGCGCTGCGCCAGGGGCTGCCGGCCCTCAAGGTCTGGTGCCACGCCCCGCTGGAGATCAGAGCCGGTCGGGTGGGCCATCGCGACCATCAGACGCCCGAAGAGGCGGTGAGCGCTATCGCGGCCCGGGAGCGCTCCGAGCACCAGCGGTACCACCGCCACCACCAGATCGATCTCGACGATCTCACCCTCTATGACCTGGTCCTGGACACCGCCGAACTCAGCCCCGAGCAGGTGGCGGCCCGGATTTTGGCAACCTTGGAGTTGCCGCGATGAAACTGCAGGGAAGAAGGGTGTTGCTGGGGATCAGCGGGGGCATCGCCGCGTACAAGACCCCGGAACTCCTGCGCGCCTTGATAAAAGAGGGGGCCGAGGTGAGGGTGGTGATGACCGCGGCGGCCCAGCGCTTCGTGACCCCCTATACCCTGGAGATCCTTTCGCGCCACCCGGTCCACACCGAGATGTTCGCCGCCTCTGCCGAATTTCCGGTATTACACGTGGGATTGGCCCAGTGGGCCGAACTGGTGGTGTTGGCCCCGGCCACCGCCCATCTGCTGGCCCGGCTGGCCTGCGGTCTGGCCGACGATCTGCTCACCACCTTGATGCTGGGCTGTTCCGCCCCGGTGCTGGCCGCCCCCTCGATGGAGGAGCACATGCTCGACCATCCCTTTACCCAGGAGCATCTGCGCCGGCTGGAGGGCTTGGGGTACCAGTGGGCCGAGCCGGCGACCGGGGCGTTGGCCTCTGGGGCTTTTGGGCGGGGGCGTATGGCCGAACCGGAGGAGATCGCCGGCCAGGTAGTGCGGCATTTCTCCGCCGCTGGCGACCTGCAGGGTGTGAAGGTGCTGGTCACCGCCGGACC
>CAMAVQ010000104.1 GCA_945861755.1 Gemmatimonas phototrophica | reverse complement strand
GTGTATTACTATGCGGTGAGTGGGGTGGATGGGTTGGGCAATGAGGGGGTGCGCAGCAGTGCGGTGAGTGTGCAGGTGTGGGGGATCGCGGTGCCAGTGGGGTTGGCGGTGGAGGGAGGGGTAGGTAAGGTGACGGTCAGCTGGAGCGCCAGCGGCGAGGAAACCCTGCGCGGTTACAACGTCTATCGCTCCTTGCGTTCTGACCAGGGGTATGCGCGGCTATCGGGGACTGAGGGCCTGACCTTTACCACGGGACAGACCAGCTACATCGACACCGCCGTAACTGGGGGCAATGCCTACTACTATCAGGTGACTGCGGTGACCAGTGGTGGCGAGAGTGGGCGTTCTGACTTTGGGGGCGCCACCGTGCTCTTTGATATCCGGCCGCCAGGGGCACCGACCCTGATGACCGGAGAAATCGTGGTCGGCGATCCCGAAAAGCTGAGCCTCAGTTGGAAGGCGCCCACCACCGATATCAGCGGCGCCGAGCTCACCGGGGTGAGCCGCTACCAGATCTATCGCGCCCCCGCAAGTACGGGTCCCTTCTCTCAGGTGGGCACCTCGACCAGCGCCGCCTTCGTCGACACTGGCTTGACGGCGAAGACTACCTACTACTACGAGGTCGAGGCGCAGGATGCCAGCGGCAATATCGGGCCGCGCTCTTCGGTGGTGGCGCTGATCTCGGGCGGCGTGGACCTGCCCAAGAACGTGCGGCTCTCCGCGACCACCCCCTCGGACGGGACCAAGCCACCGGTGGTGACCATCACCTGGGACGCGGCGACCGGCGCCATCGTGCAGTACGAGGTGCAGCGCACCACGGTGGCCAACAGCACTCAGGATGCCGATTATGTGAGCGTGCTGCCCAACGATGTGGACACCACCCGGGAGGATGACACCGTGACGCGGGGGAGAACCTATTATTATCGGGTCCGCTCGCGCGACGTGGATGAGCGGAACAGCGATTGGACCTCCCCCCGCTCCATCGCGGTGTCGAACTAAGAGTTCAGCGAGGGAGAGGAGATGATCGACCTGAAAGGCAAGGTGGTGTTGATTACCGGCGCCTCGCGCGGCATCGGTCGCGGCTGCGCCGTGGAGATGGCCCGGGCTGGCGCCGATGTGGCCATCAATTATCACCGCCATGCAGAGGATGCTGAAGCGGTGGCCGCGCAGGTGCGCGGTCTGGGAAGAGAGGCGTTGGTCTGGCAGGCAGATGTAGCAGATCGCCAGGCCGTAGAGGAGATGGTGGCGGCAGTAGCCCAGCGTCTGGGCCATCTGGACATCGTGGTCTGCAACGCCTACTACAGCAAACGCGAGCCCTTTCTGGAGATCGGGATGGAGGGCATGCGGCGCACCCTGGAGGTGAGCCTGTGGGGCGCTTTCCACGCGGCTCAGCTGGGCGCCAGGCAGATGGTCCGGCAGGGGGGTGGCGGCAGTATTCTCTTCATCAGTTCGGTGCATGCGTTTATCCCGGTGCCCACTGCCCTGGCGTACAACACCGCCAAAGCCGGCATGAATCACATGGCGGCTACCATCGCCGCCGAGCTGCTGGAGCACCGCATCCGCGCCAACGTCATCGAGCCGGGGTGGATCGATACCCCAGGTGAGCGCCAGTTCGCCAGCGAGGAACAGATCCAGGAAGGCGGCAAGAAGCTGCCCTGGGGGCGCTTGGGTACGCCCGAAGACATCGCCAGGGCAGCTACTTTCCTCTGTTCCGATGCGGCTGACTACATCACCGGCGAGGTGATGAGAGTAGACGGTGGTCTGGGGATCAAGGCGCACGGTTAGAGGGGTGATTGGCGGAGATGCGGCCTTCTTCCACGCGCCGTGGGAGTAATCGTTAGATTTGCGGCAAGCCTTGCTCCCCGGTCCTGGGTAGGCCGGGGAGCTTTTTTCTTTTGAGGGAGTGATGGGCGTGAGGTTTTTCTTTTTCTTCGTCGCTCTCCTGCTCCCGACGGACCGAGGCGTCCTGGGCCAGGAGGGCTATGAGGTGCTTCCCGACCGGGTGCAGGTGCAGGGCGCCGGGCAGTGGCAGACCTGGATCGCCCCACCTGGGGTGCGGGTGGTGCGCGAGGACGGGGTGGTGACGCCGCGTTTCTTGCGCCGCGATCTCAATGCCCTCAGCGACGCCGGCACCTTTCAGTACGTGCTGCCTTTGGCCGCTGATACCCTGGTGGGCGGCATCCGCTCGGCGGGCACCAATGCCAAGCTGGCCCCGGCCCTCCTCGACGGGGACCTGGGCACTTATTGGGAGCCGCTGGCCGATGCGCCCTTGGACCACTGGACCGTGGAGCTGGACCTGGGCCGCACCCTGATCGTGCGGCGCATCCGCCTGCGTTTTGCCGAGGACGGGGACCCCTTCCTCAAGTTCCGGGTGTTGATTTCGGACGGCATCGAGATCGGCCAGGAACACCAGCGGCGCTACTTTCGGGTGGGGCTGGTCAACCAGCCCACCCAGGGCCAACGGGATTTTGTCTTCGACGTGGAGCCCCAGCGGCCTGGCGACTCCGGGCTCAGCGGGGAAATCGCCCAGCTGGTGCGCATCGATGCGCTGGACAGCGCTGGGCCCCGCGCTCGGGAAGTGCGTCCCGAGGCTTACGCCCAACTCGCCGCCGCCGACCAAGGGGCCGTCGATTACTTGCGCCTGGCCCCCGGCGGCCGCCAACTGACCGTGAGCCAGGAGACCTACGAGGCCCTGCCCGCCGGGGAACAGGGACCGGTGCGCTATTTCCGGCGTGAGCATCCGCGCCTGGCCGAGGTGGAGGTCTATGCTTTTGGCGACAATATCGTCGGCCTGACCCAACGCGAAAAGAAACGCGACGCCAGCGAAGGGGGCTTCGAATTTCTGCTCTTTCGCATCTTCACCGACGGGCTCTACGCTTCCTGGTTCCCCATGCCCCTGTACAATCCCTTCGACAACAAGAGTTGGGTGGAGATCGACCTGGGGGCGCGCTACTGGCTCGACCGGGTGTCCCTGCTCTGCCCGGCCAATCCGCCGCTGGCGTACCAGGTGCGCATCTCCGAGGGCGACCTGGACCCCGGTGGGGAACGCGTGTGGGCGGCTTTTGATCCGCGCCGCAACCCAGAGGGCCACCAGCGCCTGGAAGAAGTGTTCCCGCTGCAGGAGGTGCGCTATATCGAGGTGCGCCGGCTGGCCTTCAGCGGCACCCAGGAGGAGGAGGGCAATCTCGGGGAGATCCAGGCCTATGGCGAGGGGTACGTCTCCGAGGTGACCCTGACCTCGCCCTTCATCCAACTGAGCCGGCCCCGGCTCTATGCGGCGGTGAACTGGCAGGGGGACACCCCGCCGGGCACCCGCATCGAGGTGCGCACCCGCAGCGGCGATCAGGTACTCGAGATCCCCCATTATTTTGCCATCACCGGCCGCGAGATCTCGCGGCAGTTGTGGGAGCGCATCCCCGAATCGCAGCGGCCGCCGGCGAAGATCGAGGAGGTACCCGGACCTGAGTGGAGCAACTGGAGCGAGGGGTACCGGGAACAGGGCGAGGCCTTCAAGTCCCCCAGCCCGCGCCGGATGGTGCAGGCACAGGTGCGGCTGCAGAGCGAGGAACCCCTGGAGGCGGCCACCATCCGCAATTTGGAACTGCATTTCGAGCCGCCCCTGGTAGATCAGGTGTTGGGGGAGATCTGGCCGGCCTGGGGGGTGGCCCCCGGCCAGGAGCAGGAGTTCACCCTCTATCTGATGCCCAAGTTCGGGACGGGCAATCCGGGTTTCGACCGCCTGAATCTGCGCTCCTCCTCCTCGGCGCCCATCGAGGTGCTGGAGCTGCGCAGCGGCACGGACGGGGAGTTGCGCGGGGGCGGAGGCCGGCAGTTGTGGCCGGGGACCTGGCGTCTGGAAGAAGGGGCCGACGAGGTGAGCCTGCTGCCACCCCGGCCGGTGAATACGGGCACTGCGGTGTACGCGCTGCGCTTCCGCACTCGGGTCTTCCTGCAGAGCACGGTGTTCAGCGCGGTGCTGGAGCGCCAGAGTCGGCCGGGGACTGCCCAGCAGATCAGCCAGGGAGATGCCACGGCGCTGGCCACCAGCCAGTCTCTGGTGGTGGTCTCGGAGTTGGGGAATCATCCCCTCCTAGACGAGGTGGCGGTGGTCCCACCGCTCTTCACGCCCAATGGAGACGGGGTGAACGACCAGGTGGAGATTCGCTTCTCGGTCTTTCACCTGGAGGCAGCCCGGACCATTGCGGTGGGGATCTACGACCTACAGGGAAGGCGAGTGCGCGATCTGTCGCTGCGGGAGGATCGTCCCAGCGGTGCCCACCACCTCCCCTGGGACGGGCGCGATGAAGCGGGTAAGCTGGTGCCGCCGGGGATCTACTTAGTCCGCGCCCGCTTCGAGACAGACAGCGACGCTCCTCACACCCAGGCAGTGCGCCTGGTACAATTGGTGTACTGATGGATTTATGTGAATCCGGGACTAAAGCGAGACGCAACACCCCATACGTTGGGGTGTTGCGGGTACAATTGGTGTACTGATGTGGTCGGTGTCCTTCCACACTAGCGCTGAAGCGGCGGGGAAACGACCCCAGAGGCCTTTCCCGGGGAGAGGTCGGGCAGGGAAGTCCGCGTGGTGGTGTGGCCGGGTAGCGGAGCGAAGCGAGCGAGTGTGCAGGACGCGCCTGGGGAAAGGTCCGGAGCGGGTCGTTCCCCGCCGTACGCGAGAGGGACACAATCACTCTAGCAGGTTGCTGGCGCTATTGTTGCTCCTGCTCTTGGCCGGCGCGTTAGAGGCCCAGATCTATGACCGGGGCGGGCCGCTCTTGCGCTATACGCCCGATTACGAACAGCCCCAAATGCACAAGTGGTACGGGTTGCGCTCTCTGCCCGAGGCCTACGTACAACCTTGGTACTACACCGATACCGAGTATGCCCGCCAATATTATACCCGCTATCTCAATCGGCAGTTGGAGGGCCGCGAATTTTTCGACACCTTCGGGCGTTCGCAGGGCGTGGGCTGGCAGGTGTACACCTGGAGCCAGGAACAACCCGGCGCCAGGGGGAGTATCATCGACAAGAAGCGGCGGTTTCAATCTACCAGAACGGGCGGCATTGGTCTCAATGTGTACAGCGGGTTCTTCACGAATCTGGTGATCGCCGCCGAAAAGGGACGCCGGGGCGCCTGGGCGCTGATGGTGGGAGACGAGATCTCCGCGTACTTCACCCCCCTCACCTTCGCCAAGCCGCGTTTCAACGGGGTGCGCCTCGATTGGGCCGGGGAGAAGGTGAAGTCCACCCTGCTCTTGTCCAGGCCCAGCCAGCCAGATGATCAGGAGCGCACCAACGCCACCCATTTGATGGGCGGACACGCCCAATTCCAGGCCGGACCGCAGACCACCCTTGGCGTGACCTACGTCAATGCCCACAACGTGCAGACCCAGGAGGAATTCGCCGACGGCAATCCGCTGCGGGGCGCCCTGACCTCCAACGAGAACCAGCCCCTGGAAAAGTTGTGGGTGCGGGTGCGCGACGACTCCCCGGGCAAGGGGCTGGTGGGGGCCCGGTTGGCCGGGTACGAGATCGTGTTCACCGATACCAACGGCCGCCAGGTGCGGGGCAGGGAACTGGGTTTTGTGCCCAGGGTCAGCGGTGGGCTGGCCCAGGACAGCCGGTTGGTGGCCCAGGATGGGGAGAGTATCCTGCTCGAATACGACCTGAGCACCCTCAAGAGCGAGGGCTTCGACACCGGCGCTCTTGCCCAGGTGCAGGTGGAACTGGCCCTGGCCAACGACTACCGGGTGGAGGTGGCCTCCAATCTGCAAACGGACGGGGAGAATTTCAATCCGGAGATCGTCTTCCTGCCGCTGCGCCGGGCTCGGGGCAATGTGCAGGACAACACCAACGCCCAGGTGCTAAAGCTGGATTATGGCCTGCCGGTGGGCAATGAGTTGCTGGGACTGGATTGGAACCTGGTGGAGTGGAAGGGGCTTTCGGCCCAGGGCGAACTGGTGCTCAACCGGCGGTACCGGCGTTATCCCAATCCGCTGCGGCCCAGCCACCACCAGAGCGTGGACCAGGACGGGGCCGCGTTCCTGCAATTGGCCTACCAGTGGCAGCCCTTTAGTCTGTTCTGCGAAAGTTTTGCCATCGGCCAGGGATACAGCACGGCGTACTGGCTGGCCGATGCCGACGGCCGCCTCAAGTACAAGAACCCCACCCCTCAGCTGTACGAATTCGTCGACGACGACGACGACCAGGACCGACGGCCCGAATGGCAGCGGCCCTTTTCCACCGCCTCGAACGAGGTCGCCTGGCCTGGATACGACGAGAACCAGGACTTCCGCAACGACTACGACCAGAACGCCAACCGGGTCCCCGATTACCAAGAGCCTTTCCTGCGCTGGGCGACGGACCGGCCCGAATTCCTCTTCGGCATGGATCTCAACCACAACGGCTGGGCAGATCGTTTCGAGAACGACGACCTGCCCGACTATCCGTACCGGGCCGACCATCGGGGCTTCAACGCGTATTTGCAGGCCCGGCTGAGCCCGGAGTTCAGGCTTTTGGCAGGCCGGCAGAATTTCCGGCTGCGCAGCGGGGACGGGCGCACGGATTCCTGGTACACCCTGGCGGCGTACGACGCTTCGCTGGGGCGGGTCGGCCGGCTGCGGCTCTTTGCCCACGGGGCCCAGGTGCGCGACAATATCCCCGATCCCCTGATCCAGTGGTTCCAGCCCCTCAACGCTCCGGGGGTGATGCGCCAGGTGCGCGACCTCCTTCCCGGGCGCGATACCTGGAAGCTATTGCTCTACGGCGACGCCGATGAACGCCTGGGACCTGGGCTGCGGTTGCAGCACCGCGCCAAATGGGAACTGTGGCGGCAGCGGCAGCCTGATCCAGACCTGCGCCGCAGCGCCGGCTTTGTCGGCCTGATGGACAAACTCTCCTGGCAGGTGCCGCTGGGTTTGGCTTTTTTGGAGCCCCGCTGGAAAAGCGAGTACCGACGCGAGCGGCCTTTCAACAGCCGGCTGCCCGCCTCCACCAGCCTGGAACAAACGGCCATCCTCCTTTTCACCCAGCCCCTGCTGGCCGAGCACACCCAGGTGGGGTACTTCCCCGGACGGGGACGCCAGCTCTTTGCCACTGAGTTGCAGTTGGGCCTGGAACGCAGTTGGTTCTGGCTGCTCAAGGGGACCCGTGAGGAAGTGGAGAGCGACTATTCGAGCTGGACCTGGGTGGGGCAGTTGAGCAACCGCACTGCGTACCAAGGGTATCTGTTGGTCACCCGACTGGGCATGGAGATGGAGACCAGGCGGCTGGCGCATCAGTCGGCCCCGCGCAACAGCCAGGTCTTTCTCAGCGTCAATGCGGGGTTGAGATGATGAGGGTCGGGGCGTTGCTAATTTTACTGTCCTTTGTCCCGGCCCTGGCTCAGCCGGCCCAGGTCATGGTGCTGGGCCAGGGGAGCCGCACCTGGCGGAGCGGGGGACAGGGGCTGGACCCCATCCTGCTCATCGAGCCCTTCACCGGGACCACCGACACCAGCAACACGCCGGGGGAGGCCATCGATTTTCTCCATGCGCCGGGCTGGATCAGCCCGCTGCTTTTCGACGAGGGCCAGAACATCGCCCGCCGGGTGTTGTTGCCCGGCGGCGGCATCAGCGCCCCCAACGCCGGGTTGGGTTTCGACAAGCAGCTGGAGGGCACGGTGAACGGCGACCATGAGGTGGCCTTTGAACGCAAACCCACTCTCTTCGAGCCGCGGGTGCTGGTGCGGGGCATTGAGGTCATCATGAGTTTTGTGCCGGCGGTGGGGGTGAAGCGGGTGCGCTTTTACCCGCGCAACACCGTGGTCGCCACGCCCGGAGCGCCTTTCCAGAGCGATTTCCTGCGCGGGTACGAACTGTGGATCAATCCCGCGGAGACCGGGCCCAACAACCCGGATGCCCTGGTGGGCCGCAGCCTCGACAACCAGGAACCGGTGGTCGAGGTGCAACTGCCGCCTCAATACGCGCATTACCTGCGCCTCAAGTCCATCGCGGAAGTGCCCTTTGAGTTGGACGAGATCGAGGTGTACGGCACCGGGTACCTGAGTCAGGCAGTCTATGTGTCCGACCTGCTCGACCTGGGGGACCGCGCCACCATCGGCCCCCTTTCCTGGGTGGAGCGGGCGGTGGGGGACTCGGGTCGATCAAGCCTTGCCGTGCGGGTGCGCACCGGCAGCGATGACACGCCGCTGGTCTATCTGAAAAACGTCTACGCCCTCGAGAACAACCAGCGGGTCAAGACCGGGGAGGAGGAGGTCACCCCTCAGGAATACTACACCCTCGAAAGGGTGGACCGGGCGCCCCTCAAGGAGGACGACCAATACTGGAGCCCCTGGACTCCGGTTGGGCAGGGCAGCCTGATCAACGCGCCCAACCCGCGGCGCTACGTGCAGCTGCGGGCGGAATTCGCCGGCGAACTCTACGACACTCGCCAACTCGACCGCATCGAGTTCCCCTATCTGCAGCCACCCATCGCCGACGGCCTGGTGGCCGAGGTGTACCCCCGCCTGGCCCGGGCCGAGGAGCCGGCCACTTTCCGCTACGCCGTGCGGCTGGGTGCCCAGGGGCAGATCCGGGGCTACGACCGGCTGGAGGTGGACACCAATGCCCCGGTGCTGCAGGTGCGGGAGGCCCGGCTGAACGGCGAGCCTTTTGAGGTACAGGTGGATTTCATCCGTCCCGAGGGGTTCGGGCTGAGTTTCCCGCTGATCCAGGAGAACGGGGCCTTGCTGGAGTTCACCTTCGACCTGCCCATCTTTCGCTTCGGCACTACTTTTTCGGGCCGGGCATACCAGCGCAGTTCCGGGGAGGTGCCCCAGGCCCTGCAGGCGGGGGAGGCCACCCTTTTTGGGCCTGGGGACGTGGCCGAACTCTCGGGGCTGTCGGTGGAGATCCCCCGGCCGCAGATCGGCAAGCTGGTGGGCCAGATCGCTCTGGGCTCTCAGCTCTTCACGCCCAACGGAGACGGGGTGAACGAGGTCTTGGTGTTGGCGTTCAATCTCCTGCAACTGACCCGGCCGGCGCCGGTGCTGCTCGAGATCTACGACCTGGAGGGCCGGCTGGTGTATACCTTCACCGAGGAGCGGAGCATCGGACCGGTGCGCTATATCTGGGATGGAAAATCGAGCCAGGGCAAGACGGTGCCACCGGGGATCTACCTCTGGGTGCTGCGGGTGCAAGCCGACGCCTTCGAGGAGCGCCACAGCGGCACGTTGGGGGTGGTGTATTAGATGGGGATGATATGCTAAAACGTTTATTGATCTACCTCCTGCTGGCAGCGCTGCCGCTGGGTGCCCAGGAATACGGCACGCGGCTGGGCCAGGTCAAGCGCGGGGGGCGGGTGAGTTTTGAGCCCGCCGGCCCCGGGGTGCTCTTCGACGCCCTGGACCCGGTGGTGCGCAAATGGTACGTGCCCCAGGAACTCTACAACGAGTACCGTTGGCGGCAGGGGGAGTACTCCAATTACGCGCGCCAGAACTACCAGCGCTACGTCTCCACCTCGCTCGAAGGCAACTATTTCTACGACGTGTACGGCAACTTCCTCACCCGTGGCTGGCTGGTTTTTGACTGGCGCCAGCAGAATCCCCAGCCCTTCGGCAGTTCCCTGTACAAGGACGGCCGTCTGGGCTCGTGGTTCAACAACGTGGTGATCGCCGCCGACCACAAGGGTCAGTATCACTACGCCCTGACCATCGCCGACCAACTGCGCACCACCCTCACCCCGATGACCTTCGCGAAAACGATTTTTAATGGGGCCCAGTTGGATGTGGTCTCGGACAAGTACCAGGGCACCCTGCTCCTGTCGCGGATCAGCGAGCCCAATTACAGCGGTGGGGGAACCGCCGAGATCGCCGGCCGGCGCACCCACAATACCAATCTGTTGGGCGCCCGGCTAGAGGCCCAGGTGGGCGACTTCGTCAAGGTCGGCGGCACCTTTGTCAACGCCCACCACGCCCAGACCCAGGCCGAGGCTTTTGGCGGTGGCCTGCTCAAGGGCACCCTCACCGGGGTGCAGAACCTCTATCCGGTTTCCTCGATCGAGGTGCTGATCAAGGACGACTCGCCCGAGGACGGCGAGGCGGGCGGGGCGCTCTTTGCCGCTGACATTCTGGTCTGGGATGTGGAGGGCAAACAAGTGCGCGGCAGCGAAATCGGTTTCCGGCCCCTGGTCGAGGGCGGGTTCCAGCGGCGGGGGTACCTGGCTGCCGAGGGCAACGAGGCGATCAGGCTGACCTACGATTTTTTCGCCCGCACCTACACCGGCCCGGACCCCACCCGCATCCGGCGGGTGCAGTTGGAGTTGGTGCTGGCCGACGACTATCTGGTGGAGATGGTTTCGGACCGCCAGACCAATACCCAGGGCAACGAGGTGGCTTTGGAGGTGGCGCGGGCCAGCGGCAATGTGAAGGATAGCTCTAACCAGCGGGTGCTGGCTTTCGACTACGGCCTGCCCACGGCCAACCAGGTGGCCGGCATCACCGTGGAGTTGGCCGACCTGGCCGGCTTTGCGGGGTACTTAGAAGTGGATCTCAACCATCGCTATGCCCAGTACCCCAATCCGGGGACCCTCACCCACCACGCCTCTTCCTCCCAGTCGCAGGCCTGGATGCTCAACCTGTCCCGGACCTCCTATCCGTACTTCACCTTCCTCGAAGCCTTTAACATCGCCCCCGATTATACCACCGGGCTGGCGGTGGTCGACGAGCGCGGGGTGGTCGACTACCAGGCCGAGTTCCAGCGCTACGAGTTCGTGGAGGACAACGACGACCAGGATCGCCTGCCCGACTGGCGGCGCAAAGGTTGGACCTCCGGGGACCGGGAGGTTTTTCCCGGCTGGGATGAGAACAACGATTTCATTTCTGACTTCAATCAGAACGATAACGAGGCCAGCCCCAATCTGGTTCCCGACTACGAGGAGCCCTTCCTGCGTTTCTACACCGACCGCCCGGAATTTATGTACGGGGTGGACATGAATCACAACGGCACCATCGACCGTTTCGAGAACGACCAGCAGGCGGACTATCCCTACCCGCGGGACCGGAAGGGGTACAATTTGTACGGCGGCGCGTTTCTGGGACCTACCACCCGGCTGATGCTGGGCCGGCAGCGCATCGCCCGGATCGCCGACGCGCGCCACAGCCAGGCCGACTATCTGTTATTGACTGCGGACCTCGGCCTCGACCTGGGCCGGGTGCGCCTCTTCCAGGATCTGCGCCAGGTGCGCGACGATATCCGCGAGGATCTCCTCCAGTGGGTGCAGAGCCCCAACACCCGAGGGGAACTGGTGCCTACCCAGGATCTGCTGCCGGCGCCCCATACCTGGATCAATACCACCTATCTGGGCGCCGAGTACACGCCTTTCAACCGGCTGAAGTTGTACCACACCCTCAAGTGGCAGTTCTATCACCAGCGCGATGGCAGCGAGGAGCTGGAAGAGCGCCGGCAGCGCCGCGACTCCTCTTTTCTGGGGCTGATCGAAAAGGCCGAGTACCAATTGAACCTGGGTCCCTGCGCCCTGGTGCCGGCCTGGAAGCTGGAGTTCCGCCGGCAGACCCCCCTGCAGGAGCGCCAGGCCAAGCGGCGCGAGTTGAGCCAGCTCTTTCTGTTGAGTGGCAGGATTCCGCTGATGCAGGTGACGGCGCTGGAGGCCGGGGTGGAGTACCATTTGTTCAAGCAGCTGGAGAATCCCACGCCGCCCGGCGCTGAGGACGATCTGAAGGAGTTGAGTGCGGTGGTTCAATTGAGCAACCTCTCCTCGTACCAGGGCTACCGGCTGACGACCTTGCTGGGTTTCGACATCACCCGCCAGAACTTCGCGGTAGAGGCCACCCGCACCCGGACCCGCGGCTTCCTGACCATCTACGCGGGGGTGGAGCGGTGAGTATGAGGGACTTGCGATTTCTGCAGACGCTGGGGAGGGGCGCTCCGGGCGCACCCCTTTGGCGTTTCCTCAGGCGCGTCCTTCTCCCTCGCTCGCTCTGGCTCCGCTACCCGACCACCCAACCACGCGGACTTCCCCGCCCGACCACTCCCCAGGAAACGCCGCCGGGGCACTGCCCGTATCGCCCTTCGGGGGTGCTCGCCACAGCCTATAAGATGATGCGCTTCACTCGCTCTGGCTCCGCTGCCCCGCCGCCCTTCCACGCGGACTTCCCTGCCCGACCATTCCCCGGGAAACACCGCCGCGACACTACTTCCCGTATCGCCCGATCGCTGTTCCTCCTACTAGTATTGGCCCTCGGCTGTGGAGAGACCTCCCCTCCAGCAGTGGTAAACCCGGGGGGTGGCGAAACTCCGGTAGGGCTGGAGGTGGCGATCCGGGGGGCGGTGGGCGCGGCTGATTCGGTGACCGGGGAACAGTTGTTGGGCGTGGAGCGGCTGGATGCGGCGGGCCGGCAGATTTCGTCGCTGGCGGGGATCGAGGGTTTGGCCAATCTGCGGCAGCTCTATTTGGGCGACAACCAGGTGAGGGATCTGGGCCCTCTGGCTGGGCTGGCGCAGTTGGAGGTGCTAGATCTTTCTGGCAACCAGGTGCAGGACCTGGGGCCGCTCTCCAAGCTGGCGCAGTTGACGCATCTCAATCTCGACAACAACCAGGTGGCCAACCTAACACCCCTGCGCGGCCTGACCCGTCTGCAGGTGCTGAATCTGGAGAACAACCGGGTGGCTGACCTGGGCGCTCTGCGCCTGTTGCGGCAACTGCGCAGTGTGGAGGCTTCGGGCAACCCGCTCAGTTCCGAGGCGGTCAGCGCCCTGCGCGACCAGGGAGTGCAGGTGAGTTTCTACCGGCCCGGAATCCGTTTCGTCGATGCCCGGTTAGAAGGGCAGGTGCGCGGCGCGCTGAAGAAACCTTCGGGGGATCTCAGCGAGGAGGATATGCTGGCCGTCACCACGCTGACCATACCGCAGGGGGTGCGCAGCCTCGACGGCCTGGAGCGCCTGAAAAATCTCGTGAAGCTCTCCATCTTCGCCACCCAGGTGGAAGACCTTCACGGCCTGGGGAAACTGCTCAACCTGGAAGATTTGCAGATCAACAACACCCAGGTAGAGGATCTGTCGCCCCTGGCCCTGTTGCTGCGCCTCAAAAGCCTCACCCTCATCAATAACCACATCGCCGACCTGACCCCCCTGGCCGGCCTGCGCCTGCTGGAGCGCCTCAACCTCGACGACAACCAGGTGGCCGACCTGAGCCCGCTGGCGGGCATGAACCGGATGGCCGATCTGAGCTTTTCCGGCAACCTGGTCAACCAGCTGCAGCCCCTGGTGCGGATGCGCCGGCTCGAGGTGTTGCACTTGTCCGGCAACCAGGTGCAGGATCTGGGGCCCCTGCAGAACCTGTCCGCGCTGAACGAGTTGGATTTTTCCGCCAATCAAGTGGTTGACCTGACACCGCTGGTCGGCCTGGGTGGTCTGGGTGTGCTCTACTTCAGCCAGAATCAGGTGGTTGACCTGACCCCATTGGCCGGGCTGGCCGACCTGCTCCGCCTGCGCTGTGACGCCAACTTGGTGCAGGACCTGGCGCCGCTGCTGGGTTTGGCCAAGCTCAAGTCCGCAGACCTCAGAGGCAATCCGCTCAGCCCGCAGGCCATCGCCGAGCAGGTGCCGGCTCTCGAAGCGCGGAAGGTGCGGGTGTTGCGATGAGGGGTTGGCTATTGCTCTGCGTGTTCTTCAGCCCGGCGCTGGCCAGCGAAAGGCTGGTGGTGGGCAGAGCGGGGCTGCCCTGGCCCGAGGTCCAGGAGAGTTCGGGTTTTGTCCAGGTGAACGCCGATTCGCTGTGGATCTGGCCGGCGGCCCCCGGCGAGAATCTCAGCCCAGGTGTGCTGGCCCGTGGTGGCGGCATCCACGCCGTGGTCGTCGAGGAGGGGATACCCAGGGTGGTGGAGTCGCCGGATCTGGCCCGCCTGCTGGACGGGGACGAGGGCACGGCCTTTGACCCCGACGAGTTGGGGCTGAGCCGCCAACTAGAGCTTTACATCGACTTGGGCGGGGTCTTCCGCCTGAGCCGGGTTCGCCTCTTCCCGCGCCTGGACAGCAGCCATCGCCAGCGTTTCCCCCAGGCCTTCACCTTGGGCCTGGAAGGCGGCATCGACGCGTATTTCGCCCAGCTTTTTAGGCTGGTCTTTTTTAGAGAGGGCCCGCCGATGACCGAACCGACCACCGCGTTGAGCGGCTTTAGCTATGCGCCGCTGCTGAACTATACCGCGGTAAAGCCCAACGAGAAAAGTGTGGTGGACTGGCCGGGCACCCAGCAGGTAACCGGTCTCCGCCAGGCCCGTTTCCTGCGCCTGAAGAATGGGCTGAACCTTCCCTGGGAACTGGCCGAATTGGAGCTGTACAGCGACGGCACCACCCCCGAAGGCGAGTTCGTCTCCAAGCCGCTGCTGGCCGGGAATGATGCGGTCTGGGGACAGGTCAGTTACGAGGGCGGGGACCTGAGCCAGCTGCCGGTGGTGCTCCAGGTGCGCACCGGCTCGGACGAAGATCCTTTGCACTACTTCATCCTGGTGGGGGAACGCGAGGTGCAGGTCAGCCGCGAGGCCTGGGAGGTGATCGAGAGCATCGAGGGGGCGGCGGTCAAGGGGCCGGTGCGGCCCAATCCAGGGTGGAGCACCTGGCAGACGGTGGAGGAGGGTATCGTGCGCACCAATGCCCCCAGCTCCTATCTGCAGTTCCGCTTGCGCCTGTTGCAGCCGGGGGTGAAGATAGAAAAGCTGGTCTTCGAATACGACACGCGCCCCATGGTTCATGCCCTAGGGGCCGAGATCAGTCCGCTCTTGGTGCCGGCCGGAGTGGAAACGGCGTTTACCCTGTCAGCGGTGCTGGACCTCAGTACCGGCGACACCGGGCTGCGCTATCTGCAGGTGCTCACCCCGGCCCTGCTCAACGGGGTGGACAGTGTCAGGGTGGATGGCCAACCTGTGGTTTATACAGTTGGGGTCCAGGCGGGCACGGGTTTCACCCTCAATCTTTGGGAACGGCTCCTGCAGGACGGCAGCCTGGTCCAGATCTACTTCCGCGCCCGGGTCTTCGCCGACGGCACGCCTTTCGCCCTGCGCGGCCTGGACCGGCGGTTGAGCGCCGGGGCTATCGACACGGCCTATCAGTACGCTCGGGAGGAAGACATCGACCCCGCCTCCCTTGGCGCTGGGCTGGTGGTGCGCTTGAGCACGGTGGAGAATCCGGTGCTGGCCCCGCTGCGGCCGAGGGCGGCGTTCTTTACCCCCAATGGCGACGGGCACAACGACGTCTTTGCCCTGGAGTACGACCTGCTCAAACTGACCCGGCCGGCGCCGGTGAGTTTCAGTGTCTACGATCTGGCAGGCCGCCGGTGGCGCCAAGGCCAGGGACAGGAAGAGAGTGGGGGTTTTGTGCGTCTGTGGGATGGCCGGGATGACTACGGCGGGTTAGTGGCCCCCGGTTTGTATTTGTACCAGCTAGAGGTGCAGGCCGATCTGCACACCGAGCGCCGGCAGGGGGTGGTGGGGGTGGGGTACTAACGAATTGTTGCCGGCTCGGTCCGTGAGGTGCCCACTCTTCCAGGGGCGTAAGTAGCCCTGTTCTCAGGCAGATGCCTGTGGGGGAAGATGGCGTCCTAGGCGGGCCTCTTCCTCGCGGATTGAGATGATCAACGGGCG